>CAZMMH010000090.1:0-8248 GCA_964567315.1 uncultured Gammaproteobacteria bacterium | reverse complement strand
TGGGCGATGGAGCCCATGATGTCGTGGCGGTAGAGGCGGCGGTCGAAGTCCACCGAGGCGGTGAAGGCCTCGACGAAGGCGTCGGTGGATTCGGTGAAGCGGCCGCCCCAGAGCTTGGCCTTGGCCGGATCGTCGTTTTGCATGGTGCGCTCTCCTCGGGCGAAGTGGGCGCAGTATATCAACATTGACGCCTGCCCTTGCGTGGGTGCGGGGCTCCCATACACTTAACCTTTTCAGGGCCAACGGGGAGCAGGCATGGCCGGCGCGGATCGGGGTACCACCTTCCTGCCCAACTTCTGCGATACGCCGACGGTGATGTCGGTGATGGTGCTGGCGGAGCTGTTCGCCATCGTCCTGGCGCTGGCGATCCCGGTCACCCTGGACAGCCGCTGGGCCGAGCTGGGCCTGTTGTCCCTGTTCATCCAGTGGGTGGTGCTGAGCTGTACCGCGCTGCTCTGTCTCCTGCGCCGGCAGTTGGCCCGGCTCGGCAACATCGTCGCCGGCGGCCTGGCCTACCTGATGATCCTGGTGGTGATCGCTTTCTTCAGTGAGCTGGCCCATTGGCTGATGGTGCGCGCCGGCACCTGGTCGCCGGCCGGTCACGACACCTTCATCCTGCGCAACCTTGGGATCGGCGCGGTGGTCGCGGCGGTGGCCCTGCGCTGGTTCTATCTGCAGGCCGAGCTGCGGCTGCGGGACCGGGCCGAGGCCAACGCCCGGCTGGAGGCGTTGCAGGCGCGGATCCGCCCCCACTTCCTCTTCAACAGCCTCAACACCGTGGCCGCCCTGACCCGGCGCGATCCGCCTCAGGCCGAGGAGGTGGTGCACGATATTGCTGACCTCTTCCGCGCCACGCTGGGCGAGGCGCGGCGCCTGGTGCCACTGGCCGAGGAGCTCGAGCTGGTGCGCAGCTACCTGCGCATCGAGGGCCTGCGCCTGGGCGACCGGCTGCGGGTTGCCTGGACCCTGGAGGTGCCGCCGGGCGACTGGCGGATCCCGCCCCTGAGCCTCCAGCCGCTGGTGGAGAACGCCATCTACCACGGCATCGAGCCGCGCCTGGAGGGCGGCACGGTGCAGGTCGGCGGCGGTCTGCAGGAGGGCCGCCTGCGCCTGGAGGTGCGCAATCCCCTGCCGCAGGAGGGCCCCGTGGTGCGTGACGGCAACCGCATGGCGGTGGACAACGTGCGTGCCCGGCTGGAGGCCCTGTACGGTGACGCGGCGCAGCTGGAGTCGCTGATTGTCGAGGAGGACTATCTGGTGCGCCTGTGGTTGCCACTGCATGTGGAGGAGGCGGTGTGAAGGTGCTGGTGGTCGACGACGAGCAACTGGCCCGCGAACGCATGGCCGGGCTGGTCGTTGAGCTCGGCGGCCACAGCGTGGTCGGGCTTGCCGCCAGCGGCACCGAGGCCCTGCGCCTGGCGGCCGCCAGCGGGGCCGAGGTGGTGCTGCTGGACATCCGCATGCCGGGCATGAACGGCCTGGAGGCGGCCCGGCACCTGGCGGCCCTGGAGGCGCCGCCGGCGGTGATCTTCACCACGGCCTACGGTGAGCACGCGCTCGCCGCCTTCGAGGCCAACGCGGTGGACTACCTGCTGAAGCCGGTGCGCCGGGAGCGCCTGGCAGCGGCGCTGGAGAAGGCCCGCAGGCTTACCCGGGCCCAGTTGGAGGCGCTGCGCGACGAGGCGCCGGCCGGCGCCCGCAGCCACCTGGCGGCGCGCCTGGGCGAGCGCCTGCAACTGGTGCCGGTGGCCGAGGTGCGCTGCTTCGTCGCCGACCAGAAGTACGTCACCGCCTATTTCGGCGACGGCGAGGCGCTGCTGGAGGAGTCACTGAAGGATCTGGAGCAGGAGTTCGGCAGCGCCTTTCTGCGCGCCCACCGCAACGCCCTGGTGGCGCGGGCCTGGATCGTGGCGCTCGAAAAGGGGGCCGATGGGGCCTGTCGGCTGGAACTCGACGGCGTTGCGGTGCGCCCGGCGGTGAGCCGGCGGCACCTGGCCGGGGTGCGTCAGGTGGTCAAAGACCTGCAGCGGGGCGAGCGGCCTCGCTGATCGCCACGGCGCGCAGGCGGCCGCGGGCCTGGTCGATGGCCGCGTCTACCTCGGCGCCGAAGTAGTCCAGTTCGCCGACGCCGGTGATGCGCTTGACCAGTTCGTGGCCATGGGCATCCACCAGGACCATGGTGGGGGTGACCGAGACCTTGTAGCGGCTGGCCAGCTCGGCACCGCTGACCTTCTTGCCGTTGAGGTCGACGATCGCCGACGGGTCGTCGACCACCACCTTCCGCATGATCACCTTGTCGGTATAATCGCCGCTCAGCACCATCGGCCGCAGGATCTCGCGCTCCAGCACCTTGCAGTAACCGCAGTCCGTGGCGGTGAACACCAGCAGGATCGGCAGCTTGCGCTGGACGGAGGCGCCGGCCACCTGCTGCAGGTTGTGCGCCTCGGGCACACGGACCGTGGACGCGGGGACGATGGTGGGCAGCAGGCCCAGCAGGGCGACGAAAAGGCTCAGGGCGATTTTGCGCATGGTTCGATTCCTGGCGACAGCACCGACGGCCGTCGAATGGCCGCAATCCTCGCCCAGGGGCGCCCCCGCGTCCATTATGGAAAACCCTAAGTCATTGTCCTGCCACACATTACGGAAGTATTAATGAACGCTGAAATAATCCGCATCGCCACCCGCAAGAGCCCTCTGGCCCTCTGGCAGGCCGAGTATGTCTCCGCCCGTCTGCGCCGGGAGCATCCCGGGCTTGGCGTGGAATTGGTGACCATGACCACCCAGGGCGACAAGATTCTCGACACCCCCCTGGCCAAGGTGGGCGGCAAGGGGCTGTTCGTGAAGGAACTGGAACAGGGCATGCTGGAGGGTCGCGCCGACCTCGCCGTCCACTCCATGAAGGACGTGCCCATGGAGCTGCCCGAGGGGCTCCACCTGGGTGCCATCTGCCCGCGCGAGGATCCACGCGACGCCTTCGTCTCCAACACCTATGAGCGCTTGGAGGAACTGCCTCAGGGCGCGCGGGTCGGCACCTCCAGCCTGCGCCGCACCTGCCAGCTGCGGGCCATGCGTCCGGATCTGGAGATCCTCGACCTGCGCGGCAACGTCAACACCCGCCTGGCCAAGCTGGATGCGGGCGAGTACGACGCCGTGATCCTGGCCTGTGCCGGGCTGCTGCGCCTGGAGATGGGCGGGCGCATCCGCGAGCCGCTGGCCCCCGAGCTGCTGCTGCCGGCGGTTGGCCAGGGTGCGGTGGGCATCGAGTGCCGGGCCGACGACGAACGCATCAACGGCCTGCTGGCGCCCCTCAACGACCCGGATACGGCACTCAGGGTGCGCGCCGAACGGGCCTACAACCACCGCCTGGAGGGGGGCTGCCAGGTACCCATCGGCGGTTTCGCCGAACTCTCCCATGGGGTGATCCTGCTGCGCGGCCTGGTGGGCCGGCCCGACGGCTCCGAGGTGGTGCGCGGCGACATCAGCGGCCGCCCCGAGGATGGCGAGGAGCTGGGCACCGTCCTGGCCGAGGACCTGCTTTCCCGCGGTGCCGACGCCATTCTCAAAGACGTCTACGCCCGGGGCTGATGATGGGCGAGGGCAAGCTCAATGGCCTTCGTATCCTGGTCACCCGTCCGCGCCGTCAGGCGGACGGCCTCTGTCGGCTGATCGAGGCACAGGGCGGCGAGGCGGTGCGCTTTCCCGCCCTGAGCATCCTGCCGCCGCCGGATTCGGCCGAGGTCGACGACATGCTCGCAAGCCTGGACCGCTTCGACTTCGCCATCTTCATCAGTCCCAATGCGGTGGAGTTCACCCTGCTGCTGGCGGCGGCCCACGGCGGCCTGCCCGCCGGCCCCAAGATCGTCGCCGTCGGCGCCGGGACCGCCCGCGCCCTGGAGGCCCAGGGGGTGAATGTGGACCTGGTGCCCGAGCGCGCCGACAGCGAGGGGCTGCTGGCCCTGCCGGCCCTGAACGATGTGGACGGCAAGGGTGTGGCCATCTTCCGCGGCGAGGGCGGCCGCGAGCTGCTGGCCGAGACCCTGCACGCCCGCGGTGCCGACGTGGAGTATTGCGCGGTCTACCGCCGCGTCCGCCCGCAGGCCGATCCGGCACCGCTGCTGGCGCGCTGGAACGAGGGCGGGATCGACGTGGTCACCGTGACCAGCGGCGAGGCCCTGGAGAACCTGGTGGCCATGCTGGGCGAGGCCGGGCAAGCGCTGCTGCAGAGGACCCCGCTGGTGGTGGTCAGCGAACGCACGGCGGGGCGGGCGCGGGAGCTGGGGATCGAGAAGGTGGTGGTTGCGGAGGGAGCAGGGGACGAGGCGATGGTGAAGGCAATTTTGAATTGTGAATGTTGAATGGTGAATTGCGCTGTCGGCCGGCGGCCGACGCTTGATTGAATAAGAAAAACGCCGGCCTTGGGCCGGCGTTTTTTTTGGGATCAAAACAGCGTGCGCGGAGCGCACACCACAATTCAACATTCAAAATTGAAGTGACGATTGTGCCGTCACTTCTTAGCGTATTCGAACGCATCCGAGTACATCTGCTCCAGCGGCAGTCCGGCCGCCTCGAAGGCGCTCTTGCTGGCCTGGACCATCGGCGGCGGGCCGGCCATGTAGACGTCGAAGCCGCTCAGCTCCGGGTAGGCCTTAACCACCGCCTGGTGCACGTAGCCGGTCTCGCCCTGCCAGTTGTCCTCGGCCATCGGCTCCGAGAGCACCGGCGTGTATTTCACGTTCGGATGGGCGGCCAGCCACTCCTTGGCCAGGCCATCCATGTACAGGTCGCGCAGGGCGCGCACGCCCCAGAAGATGTGGATCGGGCGCTCGATGCCGACGTAGAAGGCGTGCTCGATCATGCCCTTGAGGGGGGCGAAGCCGGTGCCGCCGGCGACCATCAGGATCGGCCGCTCCGACTCCTCGCGCAGGAAGAAGCCGCCGTGGGGTCCCTCGATACGCAGGATCTCCTTGGGCTGCATGGCGGTGAAGACATGGTCGGTGAACTCGCCACCCGGCACCCGGCGCAGATGCAGCTCCAGGCGGTTGTCGTTGTGCGGCGCATTGGCCAGGGAGAAGGCGCGGTGGCGGCCGTCCTCCATCACGATGTCGATGTACTGCCCGGCCAGGAACGGCAGGCGCTCCTCCTCCGGCAGACTTAGCTCCATCAGCATCACGTCGTGAGCCAACTGCTCCAGGCGCGCCACCTTGCAGGGGAAGGTCTGCACCTCAATGTCGTCGCCGGAGCTGATTTCGTTCACCTGTATCACCAGGTCGCTCCTGGGGTGGCAGATGCAGAACAGCGCGTCGCCGGCCGCCATCTCCTCCTCGCTCAGGGCCATCGGCTCATTGTCGCCGTAGTCCACCTCACCGGAAAGCACCCGGCCCTTGCAGGCGCCGCAGGCGCCGTTGCGGCAGCCGTAGGGGAAGGGGTGGCTGTGGTGCAGGGCGGCCTCGAGGATGCTTTCCTCGGGGTTGGCGGTAAACTCGTGGCCACTGGGGCGGACCTGGATCTTGAAACTCATGGGCTGACCCTTCGCGTTATGGTGTCGACGCCGTGGATGCGGCGTAACCGCGGGATTATCCAGCATTGGCGCCGACAATCAACAGGTTAGCTGTCGGGTATTCGGAGGGGTGATGACCCACGTGTTCATCTTCGGTTGTGGTGAGGTCGGGCGCCGGGTGGCGGCCGCATGGCAGGCGCGGGACGCCGCGATCAGCGCCCTGACCCGTGGCGGGGCCAGTAGCGAGGAGCTGGCTGCGCTCGCCATCCGGCCGCTGGTCGGCGACCTCGACGCGGCCCTGCCGCCCCTGCCCACGGAGGGGGCCCTGGTCTACTATCTGGCACCGCCGCCCCGCGGCGGCGACACCGATCCGCGGATCGACCGGGCCCTGGCGGCGATGAATCATGCCCGCCCGGCGCGTCTGGTCTACCTCTCCACGACCGGGGTCTACGGTGACTGCGGCGGCGACTGGGTGGACGAGGAACGCCTGCCGAACCCCCACGCCTCCCGCGCCCGCCGCCGGCTCTACGCCGAACAGGCGGTGACCCGCTGGGGCGAGGAGCACGGGGTGGTGACGGTCCGCCTGCGGGTGGCCGCCATCTACGGCCCGGGCCGCCTGCCACGGGAGCGCATCGAACGCCGCGACCCGGTGCTGGCCGAGAGCGAGTCGCCCTGGACCAACCGCATCCACATCGACGATCTCGCCGCCGCCTGCGTCGCCGCCGCCGAACGGGGCCTCGACGGTGCCGTCTACAATGCCGCCGACGGCCACCCCTCGAGCATGACCGACTGGTTCAACCGGGTCGCCGATCTTCTTCATCTGCCCCGCCCGCCCCAGCTCTCCCTGGACGAGGCGCGGAAGGCGCTGGGCACCGCGATGCTCTCCTACCTGGCCGAATCGCGCCGCCTGGACAACCGCCGCCTGCGCGAGGAACTGGGCGTGGTCCTGCGCCACCCTACCCTGGAGACCGGCCTACCGGCCTGTTTGGAATAGGAAACCCAGCCTCACGCGGAGCCGCAAAGGCGCAGAGAAGAACCAAAGACTGTCTCGGGCCAAGCCCGCAAAGAAAAGGCCTTCTTCGCAGCGACGGCTTCGGCCATGGCGACAGTGGAGATCGCTCGGTTGGCGGAGCTGTCCGAAACTGCGAGTGATCCTGTGGCCGTATTACTTTGCGTGCTTGGCGCGAGACATCTTTTTCCGGGTTTCACTCTGCGCCTTTGCGGCTCCGCGTGAGGCCGGTTTTCGCCGTTCTTGCACCCGATCCGCGCTTTCCGACTAACATTGAAGCCAGGAGATAGGGGAGCGTCGTCATGCAGGAGAAAGTGGGTTTTGTCGGCCTGGGTCACATGGGTACGCCCATGGCCTGGAACATCCATCGCCGGGGTATGCCGCTCGCGGTTTACAACCGCAGTCCCCAGCGCACGGTAACCTTCCGCCAGCACCAGGTACCGGTCTACGACAGCCCGGAGGCGCTGGCGCGCAATGTCGACGTGGTGGTGATCATGGTCACCGGCCCCGACGACCTGCTGCAGGTGCTGCGCGAGGAGCGCGGCCTGGTCCAGGGGCTCGCTGCCGGCAAGGTGGTGATCAACATGAGCACCGTCTCCCAGGAGGCGACCCTGGTCGCAGCGGAGGTAGTGCGGGCCAGCGGCGCCGAGTTCGTCGACGCACCGGTCTCCGGTACGGTGACGCCGGCCGAGGAGGGGCAGTTGGTGATCCTCGCCGGCGGCGAGCCGGCGGTGGTGGACCGGGTCGAGCCGGTGCTGCTGGCCATGGGCCGGAAGGTGGTCCGCTGCGGGCCGGCGGGGCAGGGCACGCGGATGAAACTGGTGCTCAACCTGATCCTCGGCAACATGATGCAGGCGCTGGCGGAGGGGCTGTTGTTTGGCCGCCACCTGGAGCTGCCGGCGGCGGAGATCCTCGAGGCCCTGGCCGGCGGGGCGATGAACGCGCCCCTGTTCCAAATGAAGGGCAAGGCCATCGCCGAGGGCGACTATGCCAAGCAGTTTCCCGTCCATCTGATGTTCAAGGACCAGAACCTGCTGCTCGACGCGGCGCAGAAGGCTGGCCTCAGCCTGCCCCAGACCGCCACCACCCGCGACACCTACGCCCAGGCGATGGATCAGGGCCTCGGCGACGAGGACATGTCCGCCGTGTTCAAGGTGCTGGAAGGCCTGAAAGGCTGAAAACCCGGCCTCACGCAGAGCCGCAAAGGCGCGGAGAAAAGCCGAAAACCGGCCTCTCGCAAAGATCGCAAAGCGCGCCAAGGATAAGATCTTGATGTCGGTGGCGGGCCCCGTTCCGCGACCACAGAATCATATGCCGTCGGCGGGATCTTTAACGAAGCCAAAAACCAGCCCTGCTTCGTGTTTTTTCTTTGCGTGCTTTGCGATCTTTGCGAGAGACATTCTTCTGGTTTTCTCCGCGCCTTTGCGGCTCTGCGTGAGGCCCGACTTCAGTCTTTGTCGAAGATCCCCAGCTCGTCCCACATCGCGTCCACCCGGGCCTTGACCTCGGGGTCCATGGTGATCGGCCGGCCCCATTCGCGGTTCGTTTCGCCTTCCCACTTGTTGGTGGCGTCGAAGCCGATCTTGGAGCCCAGCCCCGACACCGGCGAGGCGAAGTCGAGGTAGTCGATCGGGGTGTTCTCGACGATGGTGGTGTCGCGGGCCGGGTCCATGCGGGTGGTCATGGCCCAGATCACGTCCTTCCAGGAGCGCACGTTCACGTCGTCGTCGGTGACGATGACG
>CAZMMH010000089.1:0-8303 GCA_964567315.1 uncultured Gammaproteobacteria bacterium | reverse complement strand
GCCTGTCCCCTACTGCCTACGCCGGACCGGGCGGCCTAGGGGCAGCGGTTCAGGAACTTGCCTACTTTGAAGGTGCCGCTCATCCCCTTGAAGCGCCGGTCATGCGTGTAAACCAGAATGCGCCAGCTTTTGCAGCGTACGGACTCATCCCAGAAATGGCTGTCCGGCTTCCAGTTGTAAAGCCCGGTGTTGGATACCGGGAAGGCCCCTGCCGCCGGCGTGCCGTTGGCATCGGCCACCTGCAGCCACACCGTGGGGTAGTTGCGGTCTGCGTATAGCCGCCAACGTATGGGGCAGTCGATCCCGACGGCGCAGATATAACCGGTCTTCGGCGAGGTGACGAAAAGGTAGTGCAGCTTCTTTATGGGGCGACTGGCGGGCTTCGTCGGCTGCACTCCGCGCTTCAGCTCGAGGCGCGGATCCTGGTTGCCTGCCATGGAGGTGCCGGCCAACAGCCCAGCGGCCGTGGCCGCGACGATCGTGGCGGTGATGAGTCTTTTCATACCCCTTGCGCGGCGGATATGTCGCGCCCCCCTTTCTGTGCGGGGCCGAACTGCATCAACGGCTCAACCCAAGCGACAATTAGGATACCCACCGTAGCGGAAAAAGGTGGTCTGTGCCCCTTTCCCTTTCCGTCGTTTCCTCGTGTCGCACGCTACTGCGGCCACGGGTCGTACCAGGGGAAGACCAGCAGCTGCTTGTTGTTGTATTCGTCGGTTTCCACGACGCTGTTGTCGGAGTCGATGGTAAACACGGCCTTGGAACACTGGGCGTTGCTGACTGGACATTGCGAGAACGACTTGAAGTCGCTCTTGCGCACTGCGCCTTCGATCATCATCTCCTGGCAGCCGAGCACGGCGAAGCTCGTGGCCGACGCGCCACCCGCAATGTAACTGCCCTCCTGGAGGCCTCGTCCGTTTTCGGTGATGCGCCAGCGCACCACCGGCAGGCATTGCGGGCCGGTGTTCTTCCAACGGATCTGGAAGTGGATCGTGTCGGGGGTCGGCGGGTAACTCACGGCAAAGCCCGTGGGCTTGAGGTCTGTCCACGTGTCGTTGAACGCGGGACAGGATGCCGCGCCGGTACAGGCGCCGGGCGGGATTGCCGTAGGTGTATTCAGAATAAGATGCCTCTTGGTCAGTTCCTGCTGCGTGTCGTTCGACGGCGACAGCCACACCGTGTAGGCGTGATACATATCCTTGGAAGGAATCAGCGTAACCGGAAGCTTGAATGTGTAGCTCCCCGTGTTCTTGGTCTGGAACGTGAGGCGCGACGTCATCATGGACTGCATGTTCACCGCGAGGTTGCAGCTCGGGTCCGCGGTACTGCTCCAGCTGATCGTGACGTTGTCTGCGAGGTAGTGGGTCGAGTAGTCCGCCGGGCTGGTGATTTTGTTGCCCTGCAACGCGCAATTCTTCAGCTGGGTCATCGCCTGAACGGCTGCGCCGGACGGCGCGAAGCCAATGGGTTTCGTCTTGCTGGTGGCGAGACCCGACACCGGGCGGTGGACGTTCAAGACCAGCGAGCGGGCGTTGTTTCCCTCCAGCTTCTCGGCCACCGCATGATCGGCATCCACCTCGAAGGTGAGCCGGTACCGCCCCGCCGCCCACTTGTTCTGGGACATCGGCGGCCACGCGACCCCGTACTGGCCTCTCGCCGCGAGGGGCTGCACCGTCAGGGAACCCGAGAGGTCGGGGCTGCACGGCGTTCGACCGAGGGGCGTGCAGGTGATCTTCAGCCGGTTCTGGGGCGCGGCCGCGTCGCCGGCATTCTGGATCTGGACGTTGAAGATTGTCGTCGCGCCGATACGGTCGCCCGCCTTCGGCGGGCTGGCATAGGTCACGTCCGGAATCACCAGGTCCGGCCGGGTCGGGGCCGCCGTAGCCCGCGGCCGAACGGTCATGCGTTCGATGGCAGGCCGTGCGGCCTGGGCCGGGGCCGATACCGGCAGCAAAATCGGCGCCAGCAGAACGGCAATCCAGGACAGAGTGCGCATGAGATCTCCCCTCCGGCAATTTCGGGGACAGTGTTCCTACGTAGAACTTAGTAGATATTTTCGGGAAGAACCAAGAGGCCGGCAGAGGCGCCAAACTCAAGAATGAGTCGCATTTGTCACCGACCCCTTTTCCCTAAGAATGAGTCGCATTTGTCACCGACCCCATTTTCCCCATTTTCCGACCCCTCGCCCTTTGTGGACAGCGGTGCCTTCAAAGACTAAAACTTGGGGAGCGCGAGCGCTCTCGGCAGTGATGTGCCAAAGCAGGTTACAAGAACAAGGGGCGTAGGGGAGATGACAGGGGATGCAGGCGTGCATCGGGTATTCCGCGCGATGAGTGGTTTCGTGCGCGCCCTGGCAATGTTCGTCGCAGTAACCGGTCTGCTGCTGCCTCTAGCGACGAACGCACAATTCGGGCTGATGGTACCCAGTCCGCCGAGCGTGGCTACCGTCGCGCCGGTGCATATCACCCAAGGTCAAACCGTTACGGTTACGCTGCGTGGCGCCAACCTGCGCCCGGGTCTCAGCGTCGACTTCGGGCCCGGCGTCCAAATCCAGGGCAGCCTAAGCATCCTCGACGCCAGCAGCGCCCGGGCCACCATTCGCGTCGACGCCACTGCGTCTCCGGGACCGCGCAGCCTGCACGTGAGTTTCAACGGCCAGGACATCGGCGGACCGCGTATGATCGTCGACGCCGCGCCCCGCCACATGGAGCGTCCCGGCCTCACGACAACCCCGGAACGGGGTGGTTTCACCCGAACGGTGCCTCCCACACCCAGTCCCAATGGTGCCCCGCGCGTCAGCTCGGTGGTCCCGTACGAGCTGCAACGCGGACGCACGGCCCAGCTGACTCTGCACGGTGAACATTTCTCCACCGCCATGGCCCTGGACTTCGGGCCCGGGATCCAACTCGAGGGCGCGCCGCAGGTGCAGGGTGCGGCCGCCGCGACCGTCACCGTACATGTCGCCGCCAATGCCCCCCTGAGCCGGCGGCTGGTGGTCGCCAGTCGCAACGGGCAGCGCTCGACGGGACCGGCCACGGTGGTCGTGCATGCCGCGCCCGGCCAGGGATTCGCACCGGCGCCGGTCAACGGCGGCGGCGGTTTCGCACCCGCCAAGCCGGTCGCGCCTGTGACCGTATTCAAGCTCACGGGCATCGAACCCAAGCAACTGGTGGCCGGTCACAGCTATCCCGTGCTGGAGTTGAACGGCGAGGGTTTCAAGAACGGCATGCGGATCTCCCTGGGTTCGGGCATCGCCCTGCAGGGTGAGGTGCAGGTGCAGGACGCCCAGCACGCCCGCATCGCGGTCGTGGTGAGCAAGAGCGCCGTGGTCGGCCTGCGCCAGAGTCGCGCGGCACCGGGAGCACAAGGTGCACTGCAACAACAGCCGGCCACGGTGTGGGTCAAGCCGCCCAAGGCAGTGCTGAAGGTGAGTCTGCCCAAGCCCAAGCTTCCGGGTCTGACCCTTGCCACGTTCACCAAGGCCAAGCTCTTTCTCGAGAAGCCCGAGTGGGGTTGGAGTGAAGGCGGCAGCGGCGGCGAGAACAAACAGGACCGCGGCATCCCGCTGCTGGACGACGAGACCCGGCTGGAATGGCGCGAAGAGAACGTGGGTCTGGCGCAATGGTACGAGTTGCGCATCTATGCCAAGGGTGACAAGACGCCGCTGATCGCACGCAAGATCGGCTCCCTGAACAACGGCGGCCAGCTTCCGCCGACCTATTTCCGGCCCGACGCCGCGTTCCTGAAGACCCTGCTGGCGAAGATTGGCGTGCTCCAATTCAAGCGGCCCTCGTCGGCACGGACCACGGTCACCCAGGGCGTCGCCACCCAGGGCCTGGGACAGCAGGGCGGCGGCCAAAACCTGCAGCCGTCGGCCAGCGCCACGGGCCAGCTGCACCAAATGAGCGAGCTCGAACAGGCCCTGGCGAAGGCGGGTCTGAGCTGGGAGGTCTCCGGCTACCGCGTGTACTACGGCAACGGCGTGGCGCAGAGCGCACAGGCGCAAGTGGCGCAGCCCATCGTCCTGGCGGCGGCCACCCAGGTCCCCGGCGCGCAGAGCAAGAGCAAGACCGATGCCGGAGGGGCGACGGCCGGGGCCAAGCCCGCCATGCAGGTGGTCGAGGTGGAGGTCTCGGAGCGTTGGCCCTTGGCCATGCCCGACAAGCCGACCGGCCTCACCTGTCCCGGCAACGGCATCAAGGGCGGACTGTTCGTCTATAACGCCGACAAGAGTTCCACCCAGGAGGGTGGCAAGGCCACGGTGGACCTGGCCGACTACGTCGGCGATCGCATGGTCCTGAAGGGGGACTTCACCCTGGGCAACTCGCCCTATGCCTCCCATCCCAAGGGCGAGGGCTACCATGAGTCACCGGGAAGCCCGCTCAACCTGACGCCCTACTCCTCGCTCAACTTCGACAACATCTTCGTCGATTGGGGCGACGGCACCATCGAGCCGCTGGCGATCCAGACCACCGAGGGCAACGACGGAACGTTCTACCGCGACGACAAGTTCGTCCTCGACGTCTCCGGACTCCAGCACCGTTACACCACCAAGGGTGATCACGTCGTGCGCGTCTTCCAGCTGTCCAGCGACGACGCGCAGAAGATGCCGCCGGGCTTCCTTGCCCCCGCGGTGGATGGCGCCGCCGCCGACGGCGGCGACACCTACGCGCGGGTGGCCGCACGGAGCGGGGGGCCGCTGGCGGATTTCCTTCAGGGCATTAACAACCAGGCGCGGGAACTCGCGGGCCGCGCCTACATGGTTCACTGTGAGACGGTGCATATCAGTACCCATCGTGACGACGATGCAGAAGGGCCGCTGCACCTGACCGGTATCCAGGTGGTGGGCTTCCCGGGTCAGGGGGCCGACACGGGAACGGGGAACAAGGCGGGCGTGGGCACCAAGACAGGCCGTTCCAAGCCGGCCTCAGGCGCGGCGGGTGGCGGTGCCGACGTGGCACATTCGCTCCAGGCGACGCAGCCTTCCGCGTCGCTGCAGCCGGGCGCGGTGCCGAACATCGCCCAACCGGGGCCGAACATCGACACCTTCAGCAAGTGCGACAGCTCAGTGGTGCCGCGGGCCCAGGTCTCCTATTACGGCAAGGGTGACTTCCGGCTGGTGTGGCGCCTGAACGGGAAGGTGATCGAGACCAGCGAGCCGCAAGGCGGCCTGGGGCCGTCCGAGTGGCGCGACAACTTGGGCCGCGATCCGAGCACCTGGCCGCCGCCCAAGGTCACCGACGCCGAATTCCTCGGCAATCCCATCGCTATCGGCGACCCGGGGCGCTATGACGTGAGTGTGTCGGCCGAGGTCATCTATAGGGTTTCCGCCGTCAACCTGAGCGGCATGGTGCGGAGCGCCTTTCACGGCAACAAGGGCGCGGCCCGCGGGCTGGCCGGCGCGCTGGGCCGGGGCGGGCCCAAGGTGGGCGTGCTGTCCCCGCATCGCCAGTCGGTACCCGGCCTGCCGCCGGTTGCCTATGCCAATCCCGCGCTGACCCAGCTGGCGGCGCGTGAGCGCACGGATCTGCTCGCCGCCAACACCGTCCAGGTGCAGCTGCCGCCCAGCCTGGGCGCCAACGTCGCATTGAAAAAACTCGCCGGCAACGTCCGGATCAAGAAGGAACCGCCGGAATACGTGGAATCGAAATCCCGGCCCTATCGGGTGGTGGAAAGCGACCCGAATCAACCCTGCATGTTCCGCTTCCCGGTGCAGGGCGGTGAGTTCCTGATCTCCGGCCTGCAGAACGGCAAGGGGCAGCCGCCCAAGGTCACCAAGAACGGCGACCACTACAGCGGCAGCGGCGATCTTCAACTGCGCGTGGCGGGACTGGGTGACAAGCAGATCCCCGTTCCGATCCAGTTCAAGGACTGGGTGGTTCCCGACGGCCTGCACGTGAAGACGGGCGGCATCGACGTCAGCCCCGGGACCGGCACGCTCAGCGGTGGACCCGGCGTGGCCATCGATATCGAGCATCTGAAGGGCGAGGCGGGCAAGACGCTCGACGCCACCCTGACGCTCACGCCGGATATCGATCTGCGTCTGGCGGCCAACGAAGAACTCTACAGCTGGCAGCACGTCAGCGCGCCCATCACGCCCGACGGTGACTGGTACGCCACCGGCGATGGCGTGAAGCTGCCCGAGAGCATGATCTACTCCAGCCTGTTCCGCATCGGTGCGGACAACGGCGTGGCCCTGGATCTGAGCAAGAACGACGGCGAGGCCAGTTGCGGCGGCAGCGGTGCCGGGTGGATGGGCGTGTACCTCGGGCCCAGTGCAACCCTGCGGGCGCCGGTGCTGGATCTGGCCAAGGAGTTCGGACCCAGCATCAAGGTGAGTGGCTGGAGCATCGGCCCCGGCGGCTTCTGCGGCACCGCCAAGTTCGGCGCCCACAGCGCCGACCTGATGCGCGGAAAGATTTCCTTCAGCGGCATCGACGTCAACGCCAAGGGCGGCAGCTTCACCGGCACCTACCACAACCTGGTGGTGCACGCCCCGTGGCTGGACGTGGACCTCAAGGCCCAGGGCGACACCGTCATCACCGAGACCGGCACGCCGACGCTGGCCATCACCGCGACCGGCCCGTCGCTGACCCATGGCCCCATTCACTACCAGCCGAAGAATCTGCTGCTGATCTACGAGAAGAACGTGGGCTGGGCGGTGAGCACGGACACCACCTTCGACTTCAAGGCGGAGGGCCGTCAGTTCGCCAATGACGTCAGCGTGAACCGGCTCCTGTTCGGCATGGACGGCCGCGCCCACTTCGACGAGGGCGCCACCACCAAGAGCATCTCCCTGTCGCAGAGCGGCCAACTGGGCGAAACGCCGGTGACCCTGGCGGGTGTCAAAGTGACCGCGCCGACCAGTGGTGACGGCCGGCTGCAGCTGGACTTCGACACCAAGTTGCGCCTGTCGGAGGACCCGGTCATGCCGGCCGCGGATGTCCAGGTCAGCTACCGCATCGAGGCGCCGGGAGACAACTTTACCGGCCGCGGGCCCAGCGTGGGGCCGTTCAGCGTGCAGGTGTACTTCCCCAACAGTCAGCAGCCCACCGTGGCGGCCAAGGTGCACCCGCAGTACGCGCCGGGCGGCGGTTCGGCAGCGGCAAATATGCCCGGTCCGTTGGCCTGGATCATTCCCAGGGCCGAGGCCTCCGCGGCCGCCACACGCTATTACGGCCACGTGGACCTGTCCATGTTCGGCGGCCCCCCGGTCAGCGCCGAATTCCTGCTGGGCTATCAGGGCAGCAGGGACTTCTGGCTCACCCGTGCCAACATCGGCATGGGGCAGGGTGGCGCGACGATCGTGCCGCCGTTCCTGAGCCTGTACGAGATCCACGGCGGGCTCGGCCACAACATGGCGCTCAACGCCTTCGACAATCCGGGCAGCATCGCCTCGGCGCCGACGCAACTGGACGGCTCCACCCTGTTCATGGCCGGCATGCTGGTGGGCTCGCCGGACAAGTTCGCCTACATGCTGCGCGGCGACTTCACGGTCAAGACCAGCGGTGTCGATGCCGGCGCGCGCATGAAGTACAACGCCTGGCTGCTGAAGAGCAGTCACGGCGGCGACGGCGACTTCCAGGGCTTCTTCCAATACGCCGGCGAGAACTTCGACGGCAGTTTGTGGGGCGGCATGGGAATTCTCAACGGCGCCGTGTCATTCACCATCCCCGAAGGGGCGGCCACCATGCATTTCGGCGGCGGCACCTGGCACATCGACGCCGGCACCGACGGCAACCCCATCAAGGTGCACGTGTTGATCGCCGACGCCGACGGTTACATCGGCATCGGCAACGAGGGCTACAAGGTAGGCGCGGGCATCCATGTCAATCTGGGCGGCGACCTGGGTCCGTTCTCCGCCAAGGTGCACGGCAACGTGAGCGCGGGAATGAGCATCACTCCGCAGCCACACGCCGAAGGGCACGCCAACGCCTCACTCAAGGCGGAAGCCTGCGCCTTCGGGGCGTGCATTGGTCCCACCGTGACGGCGGGCGTGGCGCTGGCCACCTGGCCCACGGACATCAAGGCCCATGTGTGCCTGGAAATCGATCTGGTGCTCGATTCGGTCGAGGGCTGCGGCAATGTGCACTTATGAGAAGGCCCGTAGACTGCGGATCGGGAAGAGGAGGACGGAACGCATGTTGGTCGAGGTAAGTTACGGATGAGTTTGCGCAAGTATTGTCGATGGGTCTTGTCACTCTGGCTGCTGACTGCGGCCGCGCTGCCTTGCCTCGCCGCGAACCCCAATCCCATCGCAGTCGCATCCGACGGCCATGGCAGCGTCGATGTGTTCTGGCTGC
>CAZMMH010000088.1:0-8383 GCA_964567315.1 uncultured Gammaproteobacteria bacterium | reverse complement strand
GGTGTGCCAGAACGAGGACCTCGCCGACTCCAACGCCGACCTGGCCAAGGATCTGCGCAACAAGGTCTATGAAATGCTGCAGAACGGCAACAGCAACAAGGAGATCATCGACTACATGGTCAAGCGCTACGGCGACTTCGTGCTCTACAAGCCGCCGCTGCAGAGCAACACCTACGCCCTCTGGTTCGGCCCGGCAATCCTGCTGGTGCTCGGCATCTTCCTGCTGTTGCGCTTTGTCCGCCGCCGCGGTGCCGCTGCCGAGACCGCCGCACCGCTGAGCGAGGCCGAGCATGTGCGGGCCCGCCAGCTGCTCGATGACAGCAAGGAGCAGACCCGCTCATGACCGCCTTCTGGATGCTCGTCGGCGCCCTCACGGTCGCCGCGCTCATGTTTACCGTCCTGCCGCTGCTCGGCCGCGGCGCCCGCTCACCGGTGGAGCGCCGCCAGCTGAATATCCACATCCACCGCGAACGGCTGGCCGAACTGGAGAGCGCCCGCGATGCCGGCGACCTGGACGAGGCCGAGTTCGCCAAGGCCAGCGAGGAGCTGGAGCGCGCCCTGCTGGCCGACCTGGAGACGGCCGACACCCGGGTCGAGGCCCATCGCGGCAGCGGCCGCATCGCCGCCGTGGTGGTGGCGATCCTGCTGCCGGCAACCGCGCTGATCCTGTACCAGGATCTCGGCGCACCGAAGATCATTTCCTACCTGGCCAAGGCCAAGCAGAACGCGCCGGGCAGCGCGCCCCAGACCGACGCCCAGGGCCGCCCGATCCCCTCGGTGGCCGACATGGTGGCCAAGCTCGAACAGCGCATGCAGAGCGATCCGAAAAACCTGCGCGGCTGGCTGATGCTCGGGCGCTCGTACATGATGCTGAGCCGCTATGCCGACGCGGTGCGCGCCTACACCAAGGCCTACGAGCTGAAGAGCGACGACCCGGACCTGCTGACCGACTACGCCGAGGCCCTCGGCATGGCCGCCAACGGCAACCTCTCCGGCCGCGCCGGGGAGATGCTGGAAAAGGCCCTGAAGCTCGACCCGACCTCCGAGAAGGCCCTCTGGCTCGGCGGCATCGCCGCCTACCAGCGCAATGACTTCATGCTCGCCGCCGAGCGCTGGCAGAACCTCAACGGCCGCGCCGAACCGGGCAGCGACATCGGCAAACTGCTGACCAAGTACCTCAAGGAGGCGCGGGCGCAGCTGAGCCCGGCACAGCTGGCGGAACTGGACAACAAGCAGCCGCAGGGAACGCCGCAGGCCGTGGCCCCGGCCAAGCCCACGGTCTCGGTCGAGGTGCAGGTGATGCTCGATCCCATGCTCAAGGCCAAGGCCGCCCCGGACGACACGCTGTTCATCTTCGCCCGTGCCGCCCAGGGCCCGCCCATGCCGCTGGCGGTGGTGCGACGCAAGGTGAAGGACCTGCCGATCACGGTGACCCTCGACGACACCATGGGCATGATCAAGGGCATGAACCTGTCGGCCTTCCCCCAGGTGGTGATCGGCGCGCGCATCTCCAAGTCGGGCAATCCCATGCCGCAAAGCGGCGATCTGCAGGGCCTCAGTGCGCCGCTGGATCCGAAGAAGGCGCCGCCGGTGACGGTGACCATCGACAAAGTCGTCCCCTAGGGGGACGACGAATTTTGAATTGTGAATTTTGAATGTTGAATTGAGGAGGGGGCGCGTTGTGCCCCTTTCGGTTTTGACTCCGGAGCCGGAAAACGCGTGCCTCGAGAACGCCGGGCCGCGCAGCGGCCCTCATCGATTCAAAATTCAAAATTCAACATTCAAAATACAAAATTGCGTTTCCTTGACACTTTCCCGCCCCGCCCCGTAAAGTCCTCCCCGCTTCAGGTGTTCCGTGACCCTTCCGGTCACGGGATGAAACGGGAAGCCGGTGCGCGTCTCGACGCAATCCCGGCACTGCCCCCGCAACGGTAAACGAGTCAAGGACAGGCACGATGCCACTGTGCGCATGCACGGGAAGGCGTCTGTCCGGCGGCCCCGCCCCACTCGTGAGTCCGGAGACCGGCCTGAATGCAGGGCTCGGTGTCGCGGTGGGCGGCGCGGGTTGCAGCCGCGCTCCCTGCCGGCCTGTCACCTCCCCTCCCACCGCTGCCCCGGGATTCGTTTCCACCGGATGCGCGGGCGTGCGCAGAGGGGAACTCATGGGTAGCAAGCAGTTCGCTGCGGCCGTTGCGGCCGCCGCAGTCATCCTTTCGACCATTTTCGTCCCGTCGGCCCGTGCCGACGACGGAACCATCATCGTCACCGCCACCCGCACGGCGCGAACCGCCGATGCCACCCTGGCGCCGGTGACGGTGATCACCCGCAAGCAGATCGAGCAGAGCCAGGCGAGCAGCGTCGCCGAACTGCTGCGCGGCACCGCGGGCATCGACCTCTCCAACACCGGCGGCTGGGGCAAGGCCACCAGTCTCTACCTGCGCGGCACCAACTCCAGCCACGTGCTGGTCCTGGTGGACGGCGTGCGGGTCGGCTCGGCGACCCTCGGCACGACCCCCTTCGCGCTGCTGCCGGTGGACCAGATCGAGCGCATCGAGATCGTCCGCGGCCCCCGCTCCAGCCTCTACGGCTCCGAGGCGATCGGCGGCGTGATCCAGATCTTCACCCGCCGCGGCCGCGAAGGGCTGCACCTGAACGCCGCGGGCGGCGGCGGCAGCTTCGGCACCCGCCACGCCAGCGCCGGGATCAGCGGTGGCAGCGGCGGCAGCCATTTCAGCCTCGAAGGCAGCCACTTCGCCACCGACGGCATCAACGCGATGGTCAACAACAACCCCGACCGCGACGGCTACCACAACAACTCGGCCAGCCTGAACCTCGGCCGCAACTTCGCCTCCGGCGGCGCCTTCGATCTCGACCTGATGCACGCCGAGGGGTTGAACCGGTACGACAATGCCTACGACCCCAGCTCCGCCTACGACAACGGCTTCGTCGAGCAGGTGGCGGCCGCCCGGTTGCGGCTGCCGCTGAGCGACTGGTGGGACCTGAGCCTGCGTGCCGGCAGCAGCATCGACGACGAGGTCGATCACACCAACGGCGTCCGCAGCAGCCGCTTCCGCACCATCCGCGACCAGTTTTCCTGGCAGAACGACTTTCCCTTCGGCACGCGGCAGATGCTGAGCGTGGGCCTCGACCTGTTGCGCGACACGGTCTCGTCCACCACCAGCTACGCCAGCAACTCGCGCGACAATAAGGGGCTGTTCGCCAGCTGGCAGGGCGGCTTCGGCCCCGCCGATTTTCAGCTCGGCCTGCGCCAGGACGACAACCAGGCCTTCGGCGGCCACACCACCGGCAACCTCGACCTGGGGCTGGCCCTCGGCGCCGGGCTGCGCGCCATTGCCTCGTACGGCACCGCCTTCAAGGCCCCCACCTTCAACGACCTCTACTACCCTGGCTACGGCAACCCCGAGCTCAAGCCGGAAAGCTCCCACAGCGCCGAACTCGGCCTGCGCGGCAGCCACGGCTGGGGCCGCTGGGGCCTCGCCCTCTACCGCACCGACATCGACGACCTGATCGACGCAGTCTGTGACAGCAGCTGGAACTGTGCCGCGCAGAACGTCAATCGCGCCCGCATCGACGGCTTCGAGGCCAGTCTCGACATCAGCCGCCAGACGTGGAGCCTGCGCACGGCCCTGACCCTGCTCAATCCGCGCAATCGCGACAGCGGCAAACTGCTGGCGCGGCGGTCGACCGAAAGCTTCCGCCTCGACCTCGACCGCCGCTGGGGCCGCCTCGCCAGCGGCCTCGGCGTCGTGGTTCAGGGCCGCCGTTACGACGACTCGGCCAATACCCGCCCACTGGGTGCCTACACCCTGGTCAACCTGCACGCCGACCTCACCCTCGGCCGCGGTCTGAGCCTGGCCGGGCACGTGGACAACCTGCTCGACGAGGACTACCGTACGGCCTCGGACTACAACAGCCCGGGGCGCGGCTACTTCCTGAGTCTGCGCTACGCCTACGACAGCCGCTGAGGGGAGCCACCGCCATGGGATACCGCCTGTCCAAGATCTATACCCGCACCGGTGACGGCGGCGAGACCGGCCTCGGCGACGGCCGGCGGGTGGCCAAGGACAGCCTGCGGGTCGAGGCCTTCGGCACCGTCGACGAACTGAACAGCGTGCTCGGCATGCTGCTGGCCGAGGAGCCGCCGGCGGACGTGCGCAAGGCGTTGGTGCAGGTCCAGCACGACCTGTTCGATCTCGGCTCCGACCTCTGTGTGCCCGGCCGCGCCAGCATGCAGGCGGCCGACGTCGAGTTCCTGGAGCGGGTGCTGGACGCATGGAACGCGGGCCTCGAGCCGCTGGCGGAGTTCATCCTGCCCGGCGGCAGCCGCGCCGCCGCCCTGGCCCACCTGGCGCGCACGGTCTGCCGGCGCGCCGAGCGGCAGGTGGTGAGCCTGAACCGGGAGGAGCCGATCAGCGAGGCCGCCCTGCGCTACCTCAACCGGCTCTCCGACCTGCTGTTCGTGATGGCGCGCCACCTCAACCTGGAGGCGGGCGTGGGCGACGTGCTGTGGCAGCCGAAGCGACGCCAGAAGGGCTAACGCCGGCTGCGGGCCAGTTCCAGGTCGCGGCAGAGCAACGCGGCACCGTCGAGCAGCCGCGGCCCCGCCCGCTGCAGCAGGTCGGGGGGCACCAGGAACAGGTTGTTGCGGCGGACCGCGGTCAGCTGCGGCCAACGGCGCCAGTCGGCGAGCCATTGCGGCCGCAGCTCGCCCATGCCGCTGACCACGATCACCTCCGGGTCCGCCACCAGCAGGGCCTCCACGGAGATCTGCGGCGCCGCCTCGCTCAGGCCGCCAAACACGTTGCGCCCGCCGCAGAGCCGCAATACGTCGTTGAGGATCTGCCCGCCACCGACGGTCATCAGCGGACTGTTCCAGACCTCATAGAAGACGCCGACCGTGGAACGGCCGGCGTAGCGTCCACGCAGCCGGGCCACCCGGGCGCGGAAGCCGGCCGCCGCCCGCCGCGCCGGCGGTGCGCTGCCGGCCAGCCGGCCCAGGCGCTCGATCAGGGAGGGGATGTCCTCAAGGTGATGGGGATCACTGAGAAACAGCGGCAGGCCGAGGGCGCGAATGCGTTCGACGCTGGCGGCCGCGTTGCCGCTCCAGGCCACCACCAGATCGGGGTGCAGTGCCAGCAGCGCCTCCACATCGAGGCGCCGGTAGCCGCCGACCCGCGGCAGGCTGCGTGCCGCGGGCGGATAGTCGCTGTAGTCCACGGCACCGACCAGGTACCTGCCGGCACCCGCGGCGTAGAGCAGCTCGGTAATATCGGGGGCGAGGCTGACGATACGCCGTGCCGGCGCCTCCAGGCGCACCCGGTGACCACCATCGTCGACCGCCTCCACCGCCGCCAGGGCCGGCAGGGCCGGCAGGGCCGGCAGGGCGAAACAGAACAGCAGGAGCAACGACAGCAGCGGACGGAACTTCGACGACATTCGCGCATGGTACGCCAACGGGACGACGGTTTGCCGTCCCGCGAGACGCGCAAGGCCCGTGGTCCGACGTCAATAAACCATTCGATGCGTCACAGAGGAGACAGAGGGAGACGCGGCAGCCCGGGCAGGCACCCAACCGGAACGAAACAGCGGGACAGCGCTCAACGATTGCGCCGAATTGCACCCACACCAACCTCTGTGTCCTCGGTGGCGCCTTTCGTCCTTTGCCTTGCACCCCACGAGGCCACCGCGCGCCCATGCATCTTCAGGTAAACGAAATGGCACACACCATCATGGTCCAGGGCACCACCTCCGACGCCGGCCAGCGCGTGCTGGTGGCCGGACTGTGCCGCTGGCTGCACCGCCAGGGCGTCGCGGTGGCGCCGTTCAAGCCGCAGAACATGGCCCTGAACAGCGCGGTGACCGCCGACGGCGGCGAGATCGGCCGCGCCCAGGCCCTGCAGGCGCGCGCCGCCGGCATCGCCCCGCACACCGACATGAACCCCATCCTGCTCAAGCCCTGCAGCGACACCGGGGCCCAGGTGATCGTCCACGGCCGCGCGGTCGGCAATTTCGACGCCCGCGCCTACCACGCCCACAAGCCGCGGGCCATGGCCGCGGTACTGGAATCCCACCGGCGCCTGGCCGCCCTCTACGCGACCATCGTGGTCGAGGGTGCCGGCAGCCCGGCGGAGATCAACCTGCGCGAGGGCGACGTGGCCAACATGGGCTTCGCCGAGGCGGTGGACTGCCCGGTGCTGCTGGTGGCCGACATCGACCGCGGCGGGGTCTTCGCCCACGTGGTCGGCACCCTGGAGCTGCTCAGTCCCTCGGAACGGGCGCGGGTCAAGGGCGTCGTGATCAACCGTTTCCGCGGCGACCTGGCCCTGCTGCGCCCCGGCATCGATTGGCTCGAGCAGCGCACCGGCATCCCGGTCCTCGGCGTGCTGCCCTACCTGCACGGCCTCGACCTGGAGGCGGAGGATGCCCTGGACACCGCTCAGGCCCACGGCGGCGAGACACGACTGCGGGTAGTGGTACCGGCCCTGCCGCGGATCAGCAACCACACCGACTTCGATCCCCTGCGGGCCCACCCGGAGGTGGACCTGCGCTACGTCGGCCCCGGCGAGGCGATTCCGGGGGCCGACCTGATCGTGCTGCCGGGCAGCAAGAGCGTGCGCGACGACCTGGCCTGGCTGCGCGCCAACGGCTGGGAAGCGGCGATCACCCGCCACCTGCGCTACGGCGGCCGCCTGCTCGGCATCTGTGGCGGGCTGCAGATGCTGGGCACGGCGATCCACGACCCGCACGGCCTGGAGGGCCGGCCCGGTAGCAGCCCGGGGCTGGGCTGGCTGGAACTGGAGACCACCCTGGCGGGCGACAAGCGGCTGGCCAAGGTCAGCGGCCGGCTCACCCTCGACGATGCCGCCGTCGCCGGCTACGAGATCCATATGGGCCGCAGCCACGGCCCGGCCCTGCAGCGGCCGGCGCTGGCTACAGGCGACGGCCCGGATGGCGCCCGCTCCGCCGACGGGCGGATCCTCGCCACCTACCTGCACGGGCTGTTCGACCAGGCCGAGGCCTGCACCGCCCTCCTGCGCTGGGCCGGCCTGGGCGAGGCCACCGCGGTCTCCCGCGGGGACCAGGTGGAGGCGGGGCTCGAACGTCTCACCGACGCCCTGGAGGCCCACCTCGACCTGGCACCGGTTGCCGCCCTGCTCGGCCTCGAAGCGCCCGCGCGCGGCGCCGCCTCCGCCTGAGATGGCCATGCCCGGCAAGTGGCGACGTGAACTCGAGTGGTGGCTACAGGGCCGCCTGACCTGGTCGCCGCCGCCGTGGCACCGGCCCATTGGCGACGCCGGGCGTTGGCTGGCGGGAGAGTCGGACAGGGTCCGGCAACGCCACCTCGAGCTGAGCGGCCGCTATCCGCTGGAACGCTGGCCGAGCCTCTGCAATGCGGTGGAGTACCGGCTGAGCCTGCATGTGCTCGACCTCCTCGATCGCCGCCTCGGCCCCGCCGGCCGCGGCCCCGCCCTCGACATCGGCAGCCAGGACTTCGCCTACCTTCCGGGCCTGGCCACCTGGGGCGGCGGCCCATGGCACGGCGTCGAGTTGGAGCCCCACCGCCGCCGCTGGACCCTGGCGACCCGCCGCGCCCATGCCGAACGTCTCTGCCGCGCCTTCCCCGGCGCCCGCTACCACCCCGGCTCCCTGCTGGAACTGCAGGGAGAGTTCGACACCGTCACCTGGTTCCTGCCCTTCGTGCTGCCCGCCCCCCTGCGGGCCCGCGGCCTGCCGGAACGCTTCTTCCAGCCCCACGAACTGCTGACCCATGCCCACCGACTGCTGGCACCCGGCGGGCGCATGCTGGTGGTCAACCAGGGCGAGGAGGAGGCCGCGGAACAGGCCCGCCTGTTCGAGGCACTCGCCATCGACGCCCGTCCCATCGGTCGCCTCGACGGCCCCTTCTCGCCCTACCGCCAGCCGCGCTTCGGCTGGCTGGTCGAAAGATAGAAAAGACTGCCTCACGCAGAGACGCAAAGGCGCAGAGAAAAGCTGAAGATCGCCGCGCGCACAAGGGCAAAGCAAACGAATATGCAGGGTGGTTTGCGGCTTCACCCTTGGCTCTGGCCGTCCCACACTCTTTGCCGTTGCTGCCTATGGGGGCTCACCGTACCAAGCACCTTTTTCGCTCTTTGCCCCAGACAGGCTTTCTTGGTTTTTCTCTGCACCTTTGCGCCTCCGCGTGGGACCGCTCTTCGCCTTTGCGGCCCCGGGGCCAGTGGCGTTCGTGCCATAATTTGCCGTCTCAAAGACAAGCAACCCGGAGCGAGAGATGGAGGCACCCATCGTCGTGGTCGGCATCGGCGAGATGGCCGGCGTGTTCACCCGCGGATTTCTCAAGCTGGGCCACCCGGTCTTTCCG
>CAZMMH010000087.1:0-8426 GCA_964567315.1 uncultured Gammaproteobacteria bacterium | reverse complement strand
GCACCGACATCGCCCTGCTGCTGGCCTGGATGCACGTGCTGATCAACGAGGGGCTGTACGACAAGGAGTACGTCGACCGGCACACCACCGGCTTTGGCCAGCTCAGCGCCCACGTGCAGCGCTACTCGCCGGAGTGGGTCTTCCTGGAGACCGGCCTGGAGCCGGAGCTGATTCGCGCCAGCGCCCGCGAGATGGCCAAGTGCGCGCCGGCGACCCTGGTCCACCCGGGGCGGCACACCGCCTGGTGGGGCGACGACACCCAGCGCTCCCGCGCCATCGCCATCCTCAACGCCCTGCTCGGCTCCTGGGGCCGCAAGGGCGGGCTCTACATCCAGGAGGGGGTGGCGCTGCCGAAATATCCGCTGCCCGACTATCCCGAACCGAAGAGCGACTGGCAGGTGGCCCACGCCGGGCGCTATCCCTTCGCCGACCAGGGGGTGACCACGGCCCTGGTCGAGGCCTCCATCGGCAGTCAAGCCCACTACAAGGGCTGGCTGGTCTACGGCACCAACCTGCCCACCACGCTGCCCGGCATCGCCCCGCAACTGCGGGCGGCGATCGACTCGCTGGAATTGGTGGTGGTGGTGGACACCATGCCGGCGGAGATCACCGGCTACGCCGACGTGGTGCTGCCGGAGTGCACCTACCTGGAGCGCTACGACGACCTGCGTAATTCGGCCGAGCGTCACGGCTCCCTGGCCCTGCGCATGCCCGCCTTCGAACCGCTGTACGAGACCAAGCCGGGCTGGTGGATCGCCAAACAGCTGGGCGAGCGCCTCGGCCTGCAGAAGTACTTTCCCTGGAAGGACTACAGCGAGGTGCTCGACTGGCAGCTGAAGCAGGTCGGCTCCTCCCTGGAGGAGATGCAGAAGCTTGGGGTGAAGAACTTCCCGCGCCGCGGGCCCAAGTATTTCGTCGAGGGCCAGCCGGTGCAGTTCGCCACCCCCAGCGGCAAGATCGAACTCTATTCCCAGCAGCTGGCCGAGCGCGGCTTCGACCCGATGCCGGTCTACCATCGTCCCGAGCGGCCGCCCGCCGGCTACTACCACCTCAACTACGGCCGCATGCCCAGCCACACCTTCGGCAAGACCACCAACAACCCGCTGCTGTTCCAGCTGGCGCCGGAGAACACCCTCTGGGTCAATCCGCTGGTGGCGGCCGAGCACGCGCTGTTGAACGGCACCTACGTGCGCCTGCGCAATCCGGAGGGCACGCTGAGCGACCCGATCCGGCTGCGGGTGACCGAGCGCGTCGGTCCCGACTCGGTGTTCATGGCCCACGGCTTCGGCCACCGCTCGCGCCGCCTGCGCCTCACCTACGGCCTGGGCGCCGACGACTCGGCGCTGATGAGCAACGTCAAGACCGACCCGCTGATGGGCGGCAGCGGCATGCGCACCAGCTTCGTCACCTTCGTCAAGGAGGAGGCGTGAGATGAGCCACTACGCGATGGTGATCGACACCCGCCTGTGCATCGGCTGCGGCGACTGCGTGATCGCCTGCAAGACCGAGAACAAGGTGCCCGAGGGGCTCAACCGCGACTGGGTGGTGGAGGCAACCTCCGGCACCTATCCGCACCTGAGCACCGAATTCCGCTCCGAGCGCTGCAACCACTGCTCCCACGCCACCTGCGTCTACCAGTGCCCCACCGGCGCCAGCCACCACTGGCGCGACAGCAACATCGTCCTGGTGGACCCGCGCAAGTGCACCGGCTGCAAGGCCTGCATCGCCGCCTGTCCCTACGACGCGCGGCTGGTGATGCACCCGGACGGCTACATCGACAAGTGCACCTTCTGCGTCCACCGGGTGGAGCAGGGGCTGGACCCGGCCTGCGTCTCCACCTGCCCGACCCACTGCATGCACTTCGGCCTGCTCGACGATCCGTCGAGCCGGGTGGCCCAGCTCCTGCGCACGCGCAACTACAAGGCGCTGGCGGAGGAGACCGGCAACCAGCCCAACGTGTTCTACCTGACCTGAGGAGCGACCGTGCTCGAACAGATCCTGATTACGGCGCGCGACAACCCCCACGTCGACCCGGTGATGCACATCTGGGGCTGGGAGATCTCGGTCTACCTGTTCCTCGGCGGCCTGACCGCCGGGGTCATGTTCTTCTCCGCGCTGATGCTGCTGCTGAAAAAGGACGAGGAGGCGCCGTTCGCGGTCAACGGCCTGGCCCTGCTGGCGCCCATCGTGCTCTCCCTCGGCATGACCGCGCTGTTCTTCGACCTGGAATTCAAGTTCCACGTCTACCGCTTCTACCTCACCTTCCGGCCCACCTCGCCCATGTCCTACGGCGCCTGGATCCTGATCCTGGTCTACCCGGTGTCGATCCTGCAGATCCTCTCCACCTTCCGCGAGGGCTACCCGGTGTTCGGTGCACTCCTGGGCGAGTTCCGCCCGGGGCGCTGGCTGCTCGACATCAGCGAGCGCTATCGCCGGCCCATCGCCTGGGCGGCGATCCCCATCGCCTTGGCCCTGGGCATCTACACCGGCGTCCTGCTCAGCGCCTTCAGCGCACGGCCCTTCTGGAACACCGGCCTGTTGGGGCCGCTGTTCCTGGTCTCCGGCCTCTCCACCGGCGCGGCGCTCACCGCGCTGATCGCCCGCGAGCACAGCGAGAAGCGCCTGTTCACCCTGATCGACGCCGGGCTGATCGTGGTCGAACTGGCCATTGTCGGACTGCTGCTGGTCAACCTGGCCACCGGTGCGCGCCCGCAGCTCGACGCCCTCGCGCACCTGATGGGTGGCGACTTCACCCTGGCCTTCTGGGGCGCCTTCGTCGCCCTCGGCCTGCTGATACCGCTGCTGCTGGAGGCGCTGGAGGTGAAGGGCATGGCCCGCCGCTTCGCCTTGATGGCGCCGGTGCTGGTGCTGCTCGGCGGTTACGTGTTGCGGGTGGTGGCCGTCGACCTCGGCCAGGAGACCACCTGGATCGACTACGGCTCCGAATTCAACACCCATCTGCTGGACCGCCTGCGCTGAGCCGGGCGGTCCCCAACCGGAAGGAACGGCAATGAACAACTGGATACGCGGCATGCTCGGGCTGACGGCAGTGGCGGCGCTGACCGCCTGTGGCCAGCAGCAGGAGAGCGCCAAGGTCGACCTGCAGGGGCTGCAGGAGGTCGCGCAGGGCGTGGCCCGGGGCGAAACGCGGCTCAGCGTACAGACCCTTTCCCACCGCCTCATCGAGGGTCACCAGGACTTCGTCCTGATCGACATCCGCAAGCCGGACGCCTTCACCGTCGGCCACATCAAGGGCGCGGAGAACCTGCCCCTGGCCGAACTGATGAGCGAGGCGAAGCTGGCCGCGCTGCCGAAGGAGCGTCAGCTCATCGTCTATTCCCAGGGTTCCTCCGAGGCCGCGGCCGCCGCGGCCCTGCTGCGCCTCGCCGGGCGCACGGCCGTGGCGGTCACCGGTGGCTTTGACGCCTGGGACAAGCAGATCCTGCATCCGCAGATCCCGCCAGTGGCCACGGTGAACGAGGATGCAACAACCGCGGAGAAGCGGGCGATCGCCTGTTACTTCATCGGCGGCAAGGGGGCGCCGAGCGAGGCACCGGTCTATGCGCCGAAGCCGGCACCGGCGTACGTGCCGCCGGTGACGACTGCGCCGCCGCCGAAGCGGCATCGGGGGGAGGGGTGTTAGTCGGCTCCCGTTAGCCCGTTCGTTACCCCAACACAATCTCCCAGGCGCTATGGTCGGACGCCGCTCGTCACTCGGCGGTGGATTCAACTGCTGGGTTGGAGGCACGACTCTCAATGAAACGGAACCAAGTAAGCCGTCCGCGAACTTCCGGGGCCGAACCTGCACAGGCACATGGCGCGGCGCGACGCGGTACGTCAGGTCGTGCTGCCGCTGGGCATCGGCACCATCGCGCCGTTGCGGGTCGGCCACGCTGGCTAGTCAGTCTGAGTATCTGCCGGGGAACAAAGCCATGACGCAAAAAGAACGCCAACACAAGATGGGACCGGTCGGTGAGTGCATCTGCCCCAAGTGCGAAGCACGTATCCCACACCGCCGGGGCGTGCAGTGCCAGGAAGAGCAATGTCCGGCATGCGGCGCCAAGAAGATGCTCCGTGTCGACTCCGATGACTACCAGCTGTGGATGAACAAGCGGCCACACAAGCCGGCGCCATAGATCGCAGCCATGGGGCTTGAGCGCTGGGACTGGCCGGTCTGGTGCTGCTGATCGGTTGCGAGATCGGCAAGGATGCCCTGAATCCTTCCGCGTCTAGCCCTCGTCCCTGCCACGGCGCACCGGTATCTGGTGGGCGCGCAGCAGGCCGGTTTCATCCGTGCCGTGCACGGTCTTGATGGTGGTGGGTCGGATGGGCACGGCCAGACACGCCGTCTGCGGCGCCATGACCACATCCGGGGCGCCGCGTACACCGAACAGCCCACTGTCATCGGGCATATCAACACTATCAGACGGGCAGCGGAAGCATTGGGCCGGCGGCTCTTGAAGGGAGTTGGCGTCGCCAAGCGACCATATGCGCCGGCATTTGCCGACTGACCTGCAGTCGTCGTGCTCCGGTGGCGAATTGGGCCGGATCAGTCCCGTGGCGGCATTTGGCCTGTTTTGTCTTGGCGATCGTCTCTATCACCTCGACCGTGCACAGATCCAAACGCTGATGTACCTAATGCTGTCCGTGGCGGGGCATCTGACGATTTTCCCGACGCGCACGCGCGGCCCGGTCTGGTCCATACGCCCCGCGCGGATCTTGCTGCTGGCGGTGTTCGGCACGCGACGCTGATCGCGGTCTATGGGCTGCTTATGACGCCGCTCGCTTGGGGCTGGGCGCCGTTCGTCTGGGGCTATGCGCTGGCGTGGTTTCTCTTGAGCGACCGCGTGAAACTGCTTGCGTATCGGGTGTTCGATCCGACAGCCGCGCCTCTCCTATTGACCAGGACATCTGTTGATGTGACACCGCAGGTCGCCAAGCGCGCCTATGAACTCTATGCGCGGCGAGGACGCCAAGAAGGGCACGCGGTGCAGGACGGGCTCCAGGCGGAACGCGAGATTCGGAAAGATTGAGTCCCTCGGAGAGTTGAATGATGGATGTCCAATTCCGCCGCTTTCCCGTCCAAATATGGTGTAGGCCTCGACCGGAAGGCCATTCTGCGGAAAGAAAACGCACCCATCACTCTTGGTTGACAGTCGAGGGCAACGGCCTAGACTGCTGAGGACCGGAGGCCCGCTTTTTCAGGGAGGAAGAGCCGATGACTCGCGCCGGAAGCCAGCTCATCTCGTCGGATGGTACCCCCTACTGCCACTGCGTCAGCACCTTGGTGCGGCGGGCGTTTCTGTGTGCCTGAGGTTCCGAGACCGGCATCAACGTTGGGCACGGCAAGGCCTGGGTGGTAATAAGGCGTCAGGGCTTGATGGCGACTTTCCCGAGCCCCAACCATTGCCACGAGAATTTGACGGTACAGGAGGTCTCTATTGTGACTACTCCAGTTGAATTCGCACTCGCCCTCAGCAACTCCTATCCGACCGGTACGGGAAGCTACGGGTACAACGGTTCGTTCAATATCGTCGTACAAAACCTGGCTTACGAGAAGCAGGTGTCGATCTGGGCGCAGCTCGGTTCCGGATGGGAGGATATTCCGGCAAATTACATCCAGTCGCTGCCCGGCAATCTGGAGCTATGGAGCGCACCTGCGAGCGATAGCGAAGGCGAATTTGTCGCGAAATACACGGTGAACGGAGCTACCTACTGGGACAACAACGGATGGGCGAACTATATCTTCCCGCGCGCATACGACGAGTTTTCGGCCCTCCCCGGAGCCGACTACAACGTCGTCCTCGGAAACGCGACGCTCGCGTCGGGTACGCTCCACGTTGATATCGGGGTGAAAGACCTCGCCTACGACAAGGTTGTGGGTATCGTCTTTAGCACGGACGACTGGCATAGCGTGCAAACTGTTTACGCGAATTACAGCCACACCATGAGCAGTGGCCTTCAGGTCTGGCAGATGGACGTGTCGGTAGGTTCTGCCACTGAAGCCGAGTTCGCAATCTTCTATCAGGTGTCAGGCAGCGAGTATTGGGACAATAATTTTTGGCGCAACTACCGGGTCACCTCTGCCGACCCGCAGCAATGGGGTGAGGCACCCTGACAGAGAAGGGAATTGCTGTTTCTGGACTTCTTGAGCAGGGACGAGGGTCGGAGGCGGCCCACCACTGGCCGCCTCGGGTCGTAAACAATCGTTGCTTCAGCCTAATGGGTGGGCTCGATCGTGGCGCCGAGGATGCGCCGCATTTCGGCGGCGGACATTGGCCGGGCGGAGTCGCCTTGCTTGCCGTGGATTTTCCCGTCCAATGAAGTCCAGGCATCCGCCGGCAGGCCGTCCTGCAAAGGCGCCTTTGTTGCCCTGAAAACCCAGGTACCCTCCTTACGCATCAACTGGCCCTCCCCAAGGCCGAGCGTGGCCGACGTGCGGTGACAACTCGCACAACTGCGGGCAGGGCCTGTCGTGTGTGGCGACAAGGGCGCAAAACGGCGCTGGAAGTGCGGTGCAGTGAAGCCCGGGTGTTCCACCGTCATGATCATCCCGGGCACCACCGGCACGATTCGCCCGTTGGCGTTGACCCCCAATGGCGGCAGGCCGCTGCGAATGTCGCCGCGTCGCTCGTGCCAGGCGCCTGGGGTGAACGCGTGCGCGGCGTGGTCCCATTGCTTTCCGTTCGGATCGTAGCTCAGGTGGCAGCTGTAGCACTGGGGCGCCCACTGACTGTGGCAGGCGTTGCACGTCAGGCGCCGGTGAGCGCCGGCCCGGGGGTGGGTGGCCGCGGTATAGGCGGGGATGCGCAGGGGCGGACCGCCGCGCTTTGGGTAGAGCCAGTTGCCGTCGGGGCGCACGGCGATGTTCCACAGGGGCGTGCCGTGGCGGGTGGTGACGAGGAAGCGGGTGTCGGCGGTGATGGGGAAGGGCACGCGGGCGCGCAGGGCACGGAATTGCGCAGGCCAGTGGGCCGGATCGAGGCGCGGCGCGCGGTTGTCGTGGCAGTCGCGGCAGCCGATGTCCACCGCCGTGGCCTTGTGTTCGGCATGCTGGCCGATCCCCATGATGCCGACCTCGGTGTGGCAGTCGGTGCAACCCATGCCGGCGGCGTGGTGGACATCGTCGGGGCGTCGTTCGACCGCGCGGCCGTCTTCCAGGTGCAGGGTCGCATCGGCCGCGTCGGTTTCGGCCAGGCCGGCGTAGTTCAGGGCGATCCTTCCCGAGCGCGAATGGCAGCCGAAGCAGCGGGCGTCGCTCACCTTGGCGCTCAGTGCCGGGTGCGCGTGGGCCGGGTACTGATTGATGTGGCAGGCAAGGCAGCCGCCGCCGCGGTCGGTCGTGGGGTTCAGGTGGTGGAACCGTTTCGGTTGGCCGAGGTGACAGCTGGCGCACTGCTTGCGCAGCAGCTCATCCGCGGGGCCGTGGCCGAGGTGGGCGAGGTCGGCGTGGCCGTCGTGTACCGCCGGCTCGCCGAAGGCCTGCCGGGTACTGCGCACCATTCCGGTGCCAGTGGCCATCAGACTGTGGCTCACGGCCTCGACCTTGTCCCGGTGACACCCGCCGCAGGTCTCGGCCGCATTGTCCAGTTGTCCCGGATAGGCGCGCAGGCCGCGATGGGCGGCGGGGAGGGTGGAGGCGGCCGGATTGCCGGCGTGGCAGCGGCTGCAGGCCTTGGCGGCGAAGGCGTGGGCGGGCGCGAAACCGCGCGCCATGTCGGCGTGACAGGCGAGGCAGCCCGTTGCCGCGCGGGCCGGGGCGGCGGCGCAGAGCAGGAGCAGGCAGAGCGCCGCTAGCGGAGCCTTGCCGGCGCTCAATATCCGAGTGAATAACAAGGGCATTGGGTCCGTTGGGTGACCAGTTCCCGAAAATAGACTGAATGTCGAATACGCACCAATGGCTTTTTCACTCATCGCGGCATGCACCGCGGGCGCGCAAATCCGGCGCAGCGATTCGCACCGCAATAGTGCGTTATTTTGCAATGACTTAACGTGCGAAAGGCCGTGCCAGAAATGGTAAATATATTCCTTGCCAGAAATGGTGTTTCTGCCAATACTGAGGGGCATTGCGCGGGAGAAACATCAAATAACAACCGCGCAAAAGGTCGATCGTCTACCTTCGGGAGGAGCCGGAATGAGCGAAACTTTTTACGACGTGATGCGGCGACAGGGGATATCGCGTCGCAGCTTTCTCAAATTTTGCAGCCTGACCGCGGCCGCACTCGGACTGGGCCCGGCCTTCGTGCCGCGGATCGTCGAGGCGATGGAGACCAAGCCGCGTATTCCGGTCCTCTGGCTGCATGGCCTCGAATGCACCTGCTGCTCGGAATCCTTCATCCGCTCCGGCCACCCGCTGGCCAAGGACGTGATTCTGTCGATGATCTCCCTCGACTATGACGACACCATCATGGCGGCCGCCGGCCACC
>CAZMMH010000086.1:0-8509 GCA_964567315.1 uncultured Gammaproteobacteria bacterium | reverse complement strand
AGTATTTAGAGTTGTTTGAGAGAGAAGCAAAGGCATATCGGCAGCGGCGCAAAAAATCGACGGATACGAAACGATAAGGAAAGGGGAACGGATATGGCAGTTATTAATATTTCATCGAAGATTATTGATGATCTTGAAAATCTCCTTGGAAACATGGGACGCCCAGGCGTACAGAGACCGTAATCACCTGACACATGGCCCCGGGAAGGGGCTGGTTCAGGCGGCTTGGTCGGCCGCCTTTTTCGTGCTCGCTTTCTGGCGTTTGACGCCGGCCTTGAATACGCGATAGGGCGTGCGGCCGTTCATCCCACGCCCCTGGCGGGGGCGCTTCTCGTTGTACTGCTTGAGATTGGCCTCCAGGTCTGTCTGCATCTCCTCCAGGGTCTCGTACCACTTCGTCCGCCCCATCACCCTGAAAAAGATGGGACACCCACGACCTGGTTGCGGCCGTTGAAAAACAGCATGTAGCGACAGGCCCAGGCGTCGAAAGTTGGGCGTCGAAAGTTGGGTGTCCCGTCCTGGGTCCCGTCCTGGGGCGCCGTCCTGGGGCCTTCGAAAGTTGGGGGCCTTCGAAAGTTGGGTGTCCCGTCCTTGTCCCGTCCTGGAGGGTGTCCCGTCCTGGGTCGTCCCGTCCTGGGTCCGATAGGACGGCTTCGGAAGCAGTCGCCAGAGCCAGCAGACCAGGACTGTTCGTCAGGTGAGCACGGATCGTCTCGGACAGGCTACGTTTCCTACGGCCCGAAATATCGCGGGCGTTCGCCGGCCGTGGGCTAGACTTCAGGAGGCGGTCAGGCGCTGACCTTGCGCTTGGAATGCTGGGCGCGCGGCCAAGGGCTCGCCATCGGGCCGCCAGGATAGGGCGTGTCTGACGCCGTGCGCAAAAGCTGGAGCCTGTCCGTGGACGACCCTTCAAGGCTTCATTTCGAACCGCTGGCCGACTACCTCAAGGCGACTCACCTGCGAGAGCGCGAGGCCGGACTCCAGCAGCTCCGCGAACGCCTGCTGGTCGGCATGCTGCTGGTCTGCGCACTTGCGGGTGCGGTGGCATATTTCCCGAGCGTGTTTGCCGCCTGGCGTACAGGGCTCACCGATGTCGTGGTTGTCGACACCCTGGTCTACGCTTGGGTGCTGGCCGTGCTGTTCGCGCCGGGTGTTGGTTTCGTCAGGCGCGCTCAGGGTCTGATTCTCCCCACCATCGTGCTGGCGATGTTCTTGTTACTGCGGCTCGGCGCCGACGGGGCGGGTTTCATGTGGCTGGGCCTGTCGCCAGTACTGGCCGCCCTGCTGCTCGGCTAGCGCTGGGGCCTGGGGTTGTGGCTGCTGAACATTCCACTGTTGTTGCTGGCAGCGCTTTACCACCAGGATTCCTACGTGGGCGATGCCGGGTCGGCGCAGATGTTCTGGGCACTGATGTCCGGCAATTTCCTCCTCACGACCGCCGTCGTCGTGCTCGGCATCAACATCCTGGTCAACGGCCTCGCCCGCTCGCTCAGCCGGCAGCAGGAACAGGCTCGCCAGCTGGCGGCAACCCAGGAGGCGACCATCGACACCGTCACCTCGTTGGCCGAGTACCGCGACACCGAAACCGGCAACCACATCAAGCGGACCCAGAACTACGTGCGGATCCTGGCCGAACGCCTGGCGCGGCTGCCGAAATACCGGGACCAACTCGACCGGGAAACGATCGACCTGCTGTACCTGTCGGCGCCGCTGCACGACATCGGCAAGGTCGGAGTCCCGGACCGGATCCTTCTGAAACCGGGCAAGCTCACGGCCGAGGAGTTCGAGGAGATGAAACGCCACGCCGGCTACGGACGGGACGCTCTGCTGCAGTCCGAGCGCAAGCTGGGGAGCAACGGGTTTCTGCGCCTTGCGGCCGAGCTGGCCTACAGTCACCACGAGAAGTGGGACGGCTCCGGCTATCCCGAGGGTCTCGCCGGTGACGATATCCCGCTGTCGGGGCGGATCGTGGCCCTCGCCGACGTCTACGACGCACTGGTGAGCCGCCGCTGCTACAAGGAGCCCATGAGCCACCGCGAGGCGATGGAGTACATCACCGGCCATGCCGGCACCCATTTCGATCCGGACCTGGTGGTCGCCCTTCAGGCCGAAGAACAGGCCTTCCTGGAAATCGGCGCCCGCTTCAGTGACGAGTCCATCTCACGGGGGGAATTTCCGCAACAGTTTACCTAAGGCTATTCAGCCGTGCGCTCCCGAGGTTCAGGGCGTCGCCGGATCCGATCGCAGAGTTGGCCGCTTCGGGTCGATCTGCGGCGTTCCGCCAACCCTGGACAAGGCAGACCGCAAGCAGTCTTCAACCAATTCTTGGTGCCTCAGCGCCTTTGCGCGAGATCGGTGGCAGTTGCCCATGGGCGTGGCGACAGCCAGGACGATGGGGGCCAGGAGCGGACATTCCCGAGCGTTGGTCTAGACTGCGGGAAACGGCCACAAGGGGGGCTTCCAACGCAATAGCCGCTATCACTGGGATCACCGTGCCAATGGCGTACGAATGCCACTCCAGGCATGCTGCAACCACCTGCAACCGTGCTGTGAATCAGAGACCAATTCCACTCGGCGCATGGATGACGCCTTGATCAATCCATGTGTCGAGCATGAAAGACTAGATTATTCATTTTGAATGTCACGATCCAATGGAAAGATTGCCATGAGCGAATTGGACAACGAAAAATCAGACGCAGATCCAGCTCTGCCACGGGTTGTTGCGGACACCAATGCAAGCTCGCCAGCGTCCGGCAACGCGCTGCAATTATCCGAAAAGCGTTACCGCCGTCTGTTTGAAACCGCTCGCGACGGCATCCTGCTCCTGAACGCGGAAACTGGGCAGATTGAAGACGTAAACCCCTTCCTGATTGATTTACTTGGCTATTCATATGACGAATTTCTTGGCAAAAAGATTTGGGAAATCGGGGCCTTCAAGGATGCCGCACTGAACAAGGAGGCGTTTGTCGAGCTTCAGTCGACGCGTTACATCCGATACGACGACTTGCCTCTTGAAACAAACGATGGACGGCTTATCTCTGTCGAGTTTGTTAGCAGCGTTTACGATTTCGAAGGCGTCGATATCATTCAATGCGACATCCGGGACAACACGAAGCGGCATCGAGCCGAAGTGGCTTTACGAGCGACTACGCGGGCACTCCAAATCCTTAGTGAAAGCAATGTGGCATTGCTTCATGAAAAGAATGAAACAAATCTACTCGCCGAGTATTGCCGGATCTCCGTTGAAACCGGCGGTTACCGTATGGCATGGATAGGGATGGCGGATAGCGGACCCGAAAAGCGCGTTGACGTCATAGCGCACTATGGCCACGAGGACGGATATTTGGAGCTTTCACAAATTTCCTGGGCGGAAACAGACCGCGGTATGGGCCCTACGGGCCGCGCCATCCGCTCGGGGAAAGTGCAGTGTTCCAATGATATTTCCATCGACCCTGCGATGGCACCATGGCGGGCCGAAGCATTGAAGCGTGGCTACAAATCAAGTATCGCGTTGCCATTTCAATTTGGCGACGGGAAGATGGCATGCTTGAACATCTACGGTGCATTGCGGGAGAACTGGTCTGCTCCCGAACGAAAGTTGTTACAGGAACTTGCGGCTGACCTTGGTTTTGGTATCACCGCTCTGCGGACAACGGTTGCCAAAATGCGGTATCAGGAAAGCCTGCGAGTCAGCCTGGAGCAAACCATTCAGGTGATTGCCAATACCGTTGACGAGCGGGACGCCTATACAGCGGGACATCAGAGACAGGTTGCCAACCTCAGTTCCAGAATTGCCGTCGAGCTCGGGCTTTCTGCCGATCGAATTCACGGCCTTCATCTTGCCGCTATGATTCACGATCTGGGCAAGATTGGCATCCCGTCAGAGTTGCTTGCCAAGCCCAAGGTTTTGAGCGCGATGGAATTGGGTTTGATCAAAGAGCACGTCAACATCGGTTTTAATATACTAAAAGATATCGCCTTCCCATGGCCCATTGCCCAAATCATCCGGCAACACCACGAGCGGATGGATGGCTCAGGCTATCCGCTCGGCCTGAAGGGGGATGCCTTGTTGCTTGAATCCAAGATTCTCGCGGTAGCGGACGAGGTTGAGGCGATCGCTTCACACCGGCCCTACCGGGCAGCATTGGGGGTTGAGGCGGCCCTGGCGGAAATTGCCGCGCATCGCGGCACTTTGTTTGATGCCGATGTGGTTGACGCGTGCCTGTGCCTATTCCGCGAGAAGGGATACAAAATTGAAGATTGACGCAACCGTCAATCCTTTCTTTGCGCCTCAGCGCCTTTGCGCGAGACGCGCCTTTATCAAAAACCCCATGGGTGCAGCCCGCAGCACAATTCGACGTCCACCACTCAAGATTCAACATTCGCGCCGCAGCAGCTAGCGCCGCCTCAGCCTTGCCATGATCTCCTGTCGCGCCTCCGCCAACAACGTATCCCGATCGACGGATGCAAGGATGTCGGCCACCACCCGCTTGGGCCCCTGCCCGCCCCACGAGCGGCCCTGCTCCAGGTAACGGTGGGCGGCCTGGCCCACGACATAGGTGGCGTAATAGGCCACCGCACCCTGGGTGGCCGCGGTGATCAGGGTGGAAAGGCCGCCACTGCCCGCCTTGAGCGCGGCGGAGACGAAATTGACCGCCCACACCGTGCCCATCACCAGGGCCATCTGCGCGCCTATGGTGCGGACCAGGGCGCCCGCCTCGGCGCGGTTCATCGGCAGGCCGTAGATGCGCGAGAGGTGCACCACCAGGCTGGCGTCGACCACCGCGGCGCCGATGATGTCGGCCACCGGAATGGGGTTGAGGCCGACCACCACCCCCTTGGCCAGGCAGTAGTTGCGCACCACCTTGTCGGCCAGCTCCCGCTTCAGCGCCACCATGCGCCCGGCCAGGGTGTCGCTCAGGCGGCCGGCGAAGAGGCTGGCGTTGACCGCAGCCAGGCTCTTGCCCTCGGCGTCGAGAATCGACCACAGGCGTTCCCGCAGCGCCTCCATCTGCGGTGGCGGGCGGCGGGTGGTTTCGTGCTCCCCGCCCTGCTCGTCCACCTGGATCACGTTTTGCTCGGCCGGCGAGGCGGAGGCGCTCACGATACGCCCCGCCGGCAGCACTCCTTTGGTGCGTTCGGCCAGCGTCGAAAGCAGCAAGCGGCGCTCGGCGCCGCTGTAACGGTCGATCTTGTTGAACACCAGCAGCAGCGGACGCTGTTCGGCGGCAAGCAGGCGCAGGGCCGCCAGTTCGGCCTGGGAGATGTCGCCCTCGACCACGAACAGCACCAGGTCGGCGCGTCCGGCGACCTCGTGGGCCAGCCGCTCGCGGGCCTCGCCCTCCACCTCGTTGATCCCGGGGGTGTCGATGAGAAAGACGCCGCCCGCCTCCAATTCGCGCCAGGCAGCCATGCCGGCCTCGCGGGTCTCGCCGTGCAGCGGGCCGCTGGCGAAGCGCGGCTCGCCGAGCAGGGCGTTGAGCAGTGCCGATTTGCCCACCCCCACACGCCCGAACACGGCGATGTGGATGTGGCCGTATTCCAGCTTGTCGAGCATCGTCTGCACCTGGGCGAACTCGTCGGCCAGGGCTGCCCGCACCGGTTCCGGCACATGGGGGTCGTCCAGCAAGGCGCGCAGGGACTCGCGGGCCTGCGCGGTGTGGCGGTCCAGCCTTTCAGGCATCACCGGCGGCGGGTTTGTGCTCGAGGGCGAGCCGCGCAAGGCGCCCCACACGCGCTTCCAGATTGTCACCGATCAACTCCTCGATGCTCTGCAGGGCCGGCTGAATCGCCAGCCGGCCGCGGGATTCCAGGGTCTGCACCACGGCCCGGCCCAGGCTGTCGAAGATCAGGCCGTAGGCCACCGCATGGATCAGGCCGCCGCCCAGCGTGCCGAGACCGGGAAAGGCCTTGAGCGCGTTGCCCACCACGGCCAGCGCGAGCGGCACCAGGCCACCGGCCCGGCGGGTGGCCTGCTCCACGAACTGCTCCACGTCGATCTCACGCACCGGCACCTCGTAGATCTCCGCCAGCCCCTGCACCAGGCGCACGCCCAGATAGCCCTGGATCACCACGTCGGTGCCGGGGCTGACCGCGGCCATGGCGCCGAGTACTGCCTTGCGGGTCTGTTCGGCCACCAGCTGCTCGGCCCGCGTGCGCCGTTTCGCCACGGTGGCCTCGTCGATCCGTTGCGCCACCAGGGAAAAGACCGCGGCGTCGCGCAGCCGCTCCAGGGCCGCCGGCGACGCGTCGATGGCCCGCTGCACCGCCTCCACCAGCGCGCCGAGACGCGGTTCGCAGGGGCGCTCGACGCGCTCCTCGGTGCCGTCGGGCAGCCGCCGCAGTAGCGCGCGTGTGGTGGCCGCACTCACGGTCACCACTTCCACCCGTTCGGCGCCGCTCACCCGCTCGTTCAGCCGGGCACGGATCGCGGCCAGTTCGGCCTCGCTGTAGAGGTCCATTTTGTTCAGGGCAAGCACCAGCGGCTTGCCGAAGAGCAGCAGCTCGCGCAGTTCGTCGTACTGATCGCGGGTGAGATCGCCATCCACCAGGTAGACCACCACGTGGGCGCGCAGGGCCTCCTCGCGGGCGGTGGCATCCAGGCCGCCGCCGGGATCGTGCAGGCCCGGCAGGTCGCCGATCACCAGGCGATCGCCGGCGCGGCTCTGCCACGCGTAGTGTGCGACCGCGCGGGTGGTGCCGGCACGCGGACTCACCTCGGGGCCGGCACCGGGAATCAGCGCCCGCACCACCGAGCTCTTGCCGCTGCTGACCCGGCCGAACAGGGCCACGTGGATCTCGCCGGCGGCGCGCCGCTCATTCAGCCGCGCCAGTTCGCGCCGTGCCGCCCCCACATCGACCCCGGCCGTCTCGGCCCGCGCCATGCGCGCCTCGAGCGAGGCCTCGTCGGGCACCTCGATGGGGAGGGTGCGGCGGGCACGGCGCTTGGGCAGCACCAGCCGCAACACCAGCCAGGCCCCGCCGCTGAGCAGGGCCAGCAGCGCACCGAAATAGCCCGCCATGAACCACCACGGCGAGTCGCGCAGATGCTCCCATATCCGGAGGGCCGCGTCGGTGGCGTAGAGCAGCACCAGCAGCACCAGCGCCAACGCCAGACTCAGGGCGGCGGCGAGCAACAGGCGCAGTGGGGTCCGCATCGACATGATGTCTGAGTATACTCCCAGCCCGCCGCGCTCAATCGGCGCTGCCGCCGACGGAATGGCGCCAGCTTGCCGGTTCCCGCCGGGCGCCCGTCGACGGAGCGGTGCCACGGGCGCGGTGTGGACGGCCGGCCGGTCAGCGTGCCATGCTGACGACACGTTCGTCCCACCGCTGGGGCATCGCGGCCTTGTCACGTACCCGACCGAACTGCAGTCATGAGCCACTCTTCAGACAAGCCCGCCCGCCAAGCCGGTCCGGAAGCCGCCGCCCCGCCGGCCGGCCAGGAGGAGACCGGCCGCTACCTGGTCTACTTCGCCGCGGAACGGACCCTGATGTCGTGGATCCGCTCCGCCCTCGGCCTGATGGCCCTGGGCTTCGTGATGGACCGTTTCAGTCTGGTATTGCGCGAGATGCTGCTGCAGGCAGGCGGCAAGGCCCCCTACGGTACCTTTCCCGCCTGGGCCGGGGCCGCGGTGGTCCTGCTCGGGGCCCTGATGGCCCTGGTCGCCATCGTCCGCTATTGGCGCTTTGAACGGCGCTACGACCGCGGCAACGACGACGCCGGCCATGGCCTGCGTCCGGCGATTCTGTTCACAGCGATCATCGCCGCCGCCGGTTTCGTCATCGCCCTTTTTCTGCTCTCTGTCGGCCGCTGAAAGGTTTTCCCACACGCACCATCGCAGGGCGGCCGGACGCCGCCGGCGCAATGCCTGGCCGCCCGCGGGCGGCCAGGCACTTCCACTTCATTCCGCTGTCACACCGGCTACGTAATGTTCGCTCGCAATCGTCGGCATCCCATCTGGCAGTTTGCCTAACTCTTGCTATACCTGAGAGGGAATTTACGGGTCGTCGCCGCTCAGGGACCCTGCAGCGACACCCCCACCGGGAGAGACTCATGACCGACATCCAGGCGCTACTCGGCAGCGAGGCCGAGTCCCTGCTCAGTCACACCTGCAACACGATCGCCAAGGATTCCCTCCATCTGCCCGGCCCCGACTTCGTCGACCGCGTGGTGGCTGGCAGCGACCGCCACCCGGCAACCCTCCGCAACCTGCAGCAGTTTTTCGACACCGGACGTCTGGCGGGCAGCGGCTACCTCTCCATCCTGCCGGTGGACCAGGGCATCGAGCACTCCGCAGGTGCCTCCTTCGCCCCCAACCCTGCCTATTTCGATCCGGAGAACATCGTCCGCCTGGCCATCGAGGGCGGCTGCAATGCGGTGGCCTCGACCCTCGGCGTACTCGGTTCGATCTCACGCCGCTACGCCCACAAGATCCCGTTCCTGGTCAAGCTCAACCACAACGAGCTGCTCACCTACCCGGCGATGCACGACCAGACCCTGTTCACC
>CAZMMH010000085.1:0-8624 GCA_964567315.1 uncultured Gammaproteobacteria bacterium | reverse complement strand
TGTTCTGCCCCTACGGCATCGACACCGCCGAAATCTCCATGGCCGCGCGCGAGATCATGGATTCCATCGGCAAGGGCCAGAAGTACTGCAACGAGATCCTCGGCAAGGTGCAGAAGATCGGTAACAACCTCGGCCTGCCCGCCCCCGCCCTCGCGGCCACCCTGGAGGAGTTCGCCGAGGAGATCTTCGACGACACCGGGATCAAGGTGCGCATTCCGCTCGACGAGGAAGGCGCCGACGTGCTGTTGATCACCCCCTCGGCCGACTTCTTCGCCGAGCCGCACATCGACGGCCTGATGGGCTACGCCAAGGTCTTCCACGCCGCCGGCGTCAGCTGGACCCTGAGCACCTACGCCTCCGAAGCGGCCAACTTCTCCATGTTCATCGGTAGCTACTCCACCATGAAGAACGTGGCCGCGCGCATCCGCAAGGCGGCCATCGACCTCAAGGTCAAGCGCGTCATGGTCGGCGAGTGCGGCCACGCCTGGCGTGTCGCCTACAGCTTCTGGAACACCCTCGCCGGCATCGGTTCCGGTGCGGCCGAGGACGACGCCTACGCCCAGCAGCTGCAGAAGCAGTTGGACCACAGCTACCCGATCCCGCAGCACATCTGCGAGTTCACCCATGGCCTGATCCAGGAAGGCAAGCTGAACCTGGACAAGTCGCGCAACGACTACCGCACGGTCACCTTCCACGACTCGTGCAACGTGGCCCGCGGCAGCCGCATGGGCGACAAGCCCGGCGGCCAGTTCGACATTCCGCGCGAGGTGATCAAGGCCTGCTGCAACAATTTCGTCGAGATGGCCCCCGAAACCATTCGCGAGAAGACCTTCTGCTGCGGCGGTGGCGGCGGCCTGCTGACCGACGACCTGATGGAGATCCGCGTCAAGGGCGCCCTGCCGCGCATGGAGGCCCTGCACGATGTGATGGAGAACCACGGGGTCACCAACATGGCGGCCATCTGCGCCATCTGCAAGGCGCAGTTCGCCAAGGTCATGCCCTACTACGACATTCCCATGGACACGATCCTCTCCACCCACCAGCTGGTGAAGGACGCGATCATCCTGCCCGGGGAAGGCGAAGAGGCCCCGGCCGGCGAAGGCGAAGCGGAAACGGCGGACGAATAAAACAATTTAAGTTTTGCGCGTAACTGGTTGTTTTGCCCTGTAGTTTCGGCGAACCTCCACCGAGCGAGCTACTACCAAGGCATTAGGAGATTCGAGCATGGCGACTTCGAGCGAAGAGATCAAAAACCTCACCTTCCGGCGTTTCAAGGACGGCGACAACAAGCACCGCCCCTGGGCCGACGAAATCTTCCAGTCGAGCTGGACCCACAAGTGCCCGACCTACGTCCACCGCACCCCGCCGTGCCAGGGTAGCTGCCCCTCGGGTGAGGACATCCGTGGCTGGCTCGACATCGTCCGCGGCATCGAGAAGCCCAGCGGTGAGATGAGCTGGGAGGAGTACGCCTTCCGCCGCTCCACCGACGCCAACCCCTTCCCCTCGATCATGGGCCGCGTCTGCCCCGCGCCCTGCCAGCAGGGCTGCAACCGCAACCAGGTGGACGACTTCGTCGGCATCAACTCCATCGAACAGTACATCGGCGACAATGCCCTTGCCGAAGGCTACAAGTTCGACGCCCCCGCGGAAGAGACCGGCAAGAAGGTCGCCATCATCGGTGGTGGTCCCGCCGGCCTCGCCGCGGCCTACCAGCTGCGTCGCCGCGGCCATGGCGCCACCGTCTTCGACGACCACGAGGAGCTGGGCGGCTTCATGCGTTACGGCATCCCGGGCTACCGCACCCCGCGTGACGTGCTCGACGGCGAGATCCAGCGCATCGTCGACATGGGCGTCGAGGTTCGCACCAAGACCCGCATTGGCAGCGACGTGTCGATGGAGCAGATCGAGAAGGAATACGACGCGGTGCTGTGGGCCATCGGCACCCACTCCGGCCGCCTGATCCCGGTGCCCGGCGCCGATGCGCCGAACTGCATCTCCGGTATCGCCTTCCTCGCCGCCTTCAACGAGGGCCGTCTGAAGGCCGTCACCGGCAAGGTCATCGTCATCGGCGGTGGCGACACCTCGATCGACGTCGCCTCCGTGGCCCGCCGCCTCGGCGCCATCACCGAGGTGCACGAGAACGACCGCGCCGAGAACGTGATCCTGGGCCAGACCGCCCACGACGTGGCCGCCACCGCCAAGCGCGAGGGCGCCGAGGTCCTGCTGACCTCCCTGTTCCCGGTGGAGAAGATGACCGCCGCCGAGCACGAGGTGCGCGATGCCCTGAACGAAGGTGTCGAGATCCGCGGCTCCATCCTGCCGCTGGAAGTGATCAAGGGTGCCGACGGCCGCGCCACCGCGCTGAAGATCGCCCAGTGCGAGATGAAGAACGGCAAGCCGGAGGTCATCGAGGGCACCGAAGAGACCATCGAGTGCGACCTGATCGTCTCCGCCATCGGCCAGAGCGGCAACATGGACGGCCTGGACGGCATGGACAACGGCAAGGGCTTCATCAACGCCGACAGCAACTTCCAGGTGCCCGGCAAGCCCGGTCACTTCGTCGCCGGCGACATCGTCCGCCCGCACCTGCTGACCACCGCCATCGGCCAGGCCTCCGTCGCCTGCGAGAGCATCGACGCCTACTTTGCCCACAAGGACCTGTCCAAGCGTCCGAAGGTCGACGTGCACCACTTCAACCTGCTGAGCAAGCTGCGCGAGACCGGCCTGCAGCCGGAAGATTTCCACGCCCGCGGCAAGGACGAGATCATCCAGACCGAAGGTTTCGCCAAGGAGATCGACCTCGGCACCCGCGGCACCTCCGAGAACGAGTGGGCGGTGCACAACTACGAGGACCGCTCCCGCTCCGAGATCATCCCCTCGACCCGGCTGTTCCTGGGTCACTTCGCCTTCACCCCGCGCAACAAGCGCGCCGAGATCCAGATCGGCGCCGAAGAGGTGATTGGCAACTTCCAGGAGCGCATGGTCGGCCTCTCCACCGAGCAGGCCCAGGGCGAGGCCGGCCGCTGCATGAGCTGCGGCATGTGCTTCGAGTGTGACAACTGCGTGGTGTTCTGCCCGCAGGAGGCGGTGAAGAAGACGCCGAAGGCCAAGTCCACCACCGGCCGCTACGTCTACACCGACTACTCGCGCTGCATCGGCTGCCACATCTGCGCCGACGTCTGCCCCACCGGCTACATCGACATGGGTATGGGTGAATAAGGAAGGACTATGGCCTCACTGAAGACGATACTTCACACGCTGGCCATTGGCATGGCGGGCGCGCTGCTGGTCGGCGCGTCCGCCCTCGCCCGGGCCGGGGACGAACCCCCGAGCCTCAGCGAGGTCCATGCCAAGGGTGAGAAGTGCGTACAGCCCGGCGAGGTAATGCGCAAGCGGCATTACGAATTCATTCTGCATCAGCGCCACGAGACCATGCACGAGGGCATCCGCACGCCTCGGTACAGTCTCAAGCAGTGCATCGACTGCCATGAGGTGGACGGTGCCGACGGCAAGCCGGTGACCATCGCCAGCCCGAAGCACTTCTGCAACAGCTGTCACACCTACGCGGCGGTCAAGATCGACTGCTTCGAGTGTCACTCCTCGGTCCCGGCGCCCACGGGCGTGACCCCGGAGAACATCAGCGCACGCATCTCCCAAGAAATGCTGAACGCGAAGACTGCGGAAGGTACTGCACAATGAGCGATTCGCACGAGACCCCCACCACCGACCAGGGCCGCCGCCAGTTTCTGCGCGGCAGCGCCGGCGCCGCGGCGGGCCTGGCCCTCGCCCCGGGCGTGGTGCTGATGGCCACCGCCGAGGCCAAGCCGGACGACCAGCCTGCCTCCAGCAGCCAGCGCTGGGGCCTGCTGATCGACACCAGCAAGTGCGGCAACGGCTGCAACGACTGTGTCACCGCCTGCCAGACCGAAAACGGCTGGGGCCACGAGGAGAAGAACTCCTCCCCGGAGCAGAAGTCCCAGTGGATCCGCAAGGTGGAGCTGAAGCAGATCGACACCGGCGCCAGCCACAGCCTGCCGCTGATGTGCCAGCACTGCGAATCGCCGCCGTGCGCCGACGTCTGCCCCACCGGCGCCTCGTTCAAGCGCGCCGACGGTATCGTCCTGGTCGACCGCCACATCTGCATCGGCTGCCGCTACTGCATGATGGCCTGCCCCTACAAGGCCCGCTCCTTCGTCCACGAAGAGGTCGAGTCGCACCTGCCGTGGCAGCCGCGCGGCAAGGGCACGGTGGAGGCCTGCAACCTGTGCGTGATCCGGGTCGACGCCGGTGACCAGCCGGCCTGCGTCCAGGCCTGCAGCCAGCACGCCGGCGGCGCCATGCTTTTCGGCGACCTCAAGGATCCCGAGAGCGAGATCTCCAAGCGCGTGAAAGAGTACGCCTCCACGCAGATCCGCGCGGACCTGGGCCTCAACCCGGGCGTGCGTTACCAGGGCATCTAAACCCTCAACCAGGTAGTACACGCGGGTAAAAGATAATGATGAATAAAGTTGTCTATCGCGACATCGTCGGGCACACGCAGGGCTTCTACAGCCTGCTCGCCCTGCTCGGTGCCTTTGTCCTGGCGGCCCTCGGCGCGGCCTACTTCATGGAGTCCAACGGCCACTGGGTCACCGGCATGAACCAGCAGGTCGTGTGGGGCATGCCCCACGTGTTCGCCGTGTTCCTGATCGTGGCCGCTTCCGGCGCGCTCAACGTCGCCTCCATCGGCTCGGTCTTCGGCAAGCCGATGTACAAGCCGCTGGCGCCGCTGTCGGCGATCCTGGCGATGGCCCTGCTGATCGGCGGCCTCACCGTGCTGGTGCTCGACCTCGGCCGGCCCGACCGCCTGGTCTCGGTGGCCATGACCACCTACAACTTCAAGTCGATCTTCGCCTGGAACATCATCCTGTACATGGGCTTCCTGGTCATCGTGCTGGCCTACCTGTGGCTGATGATGGAGAAGCGCCTCAACAAGTACTCCAAGCCGATGGGCTTTTTCGCCTTCCTCTGGCGCCTGATCCTGACCACCGGTACCGGCTCCATCTTCGGCTTCCTGGTCGCCCGCAGCACCTTCGACAGCGCCATCTTCGCGCCCATGTTCGTGGTGATGTCCTTCGCCTACGGCCTGGCCATCTACCTGATGGTGCTGATGTTCGCCTTCAATGCCCTCAAGCGTCCCCTCGGCGACGTGGTGCTGTACCGCCTGAAGAACCTGCTCGGCGTGTTCATCGCCGGCATGTTCTACTTCGTGGTGGTGTTCCACCTGACCAACATCTACTTCACCAAGCAGCACGCGGTGGAAGGCTTCTTCCTGCTGCATGGCGGTGTCTACACCCAGCTGTTCTGGATCGGCCAGATCCTGCTGGGCACCCTGGTGCCCCTGGGCATCCTCTACCACCCGCGCCTGGGCAAGACCCGCAGTTGGATCGCCAGCGCCTGCGGCCTGGTGGTGCTCGGCGGGCTGGCCCAGATGTACGTGACCATCATCGGCGGCCAGGCCTTCTCGCTGCCGATCTTCCCCGGCTACGAGGTCACCAGCTCGTTCTACGACAGCGGCATCCACCACTACGCCCCGAGCCTGCCCGAGGTGGTCCTGGGCATCGGCGGCTTCGGTGTGGCCCTGCTGCTGGTCGCCCTGGCGGTGCGCAACCTGCACATCCTGCCGGAGAGCCTGGCCGACGGCGTGGTCGACCCGCACAAGGCGAAGTAAGCGCCCGCGCTTGCCCGCCTGCCCACGGCCGCCCAATGGGCGGCCGTGTCGTTTTCGGCCCCGTGCCCGGGCAATACCGCGGCGGGCAACGGGTTTTAAGTCCAAGGGTTTGTGTCAGAATATCGTGCAGAGCACGTGCCGGACGAGGAAACGCCATGAGCCAACAGGAACATCCCTTCGCCCCCTACATCCGCATTCTCGGCAAAGGCAAGAACGGTGCCCGCGCCCTGACCCAGGAAGAGGCCTACGACGCCTGGGGCATGGTCATGCGCGGCGAGGTCGAGCCGGAGCAGCTCGGCGCCTTCCTGATGCTGATGCGCGTCAAGGAGGAGACCCCGGAGGAGCTGGCCGGCTTCGTCCGCGCCACCCGCGAGACCCTCGGCCTGCCCGAGAAGCTGCCGCAGGTCGACCTGGACTGGTCGTCCTACGCCGGCAAACGCCGCCACCTGCCCTGGTTCCTGCTCAGCACCCTGCTGCTGGCCGAGAACGGCGTGCGCATCTTCATGCATGGCGCCAGCGGCCACACCGCCGGGCGCATCTACACCAAGGACGTGCTGGCCATCCTCGGCATGCCGCCCTGCACCTCCATCAGTGAGGCCGCCGAGCGCATCGAGCGCGACAACTTCGCCTACCTCGACCTGGAATACCTGCAGCCGGAACTGCACCGGATCATCGAAATGCGCCCGATCCTCGGCCTGCGCTCGCCGGTGCACACCCTGTCGCGCATGCTCAATCCGTTCAACGCGCCCTACGTCATGCAGGGCATCTTCCACCCCGGCTACCGGCCCATGCACCAGGAGGCCGCGGTGATCCTCGGCCAGCCACACCTGGCGGTGATCAAGGGCGAGGGCGGCGAGATCGAGCGCAACCCGGACATGGAGTGCCTGGTACAGAGCGTGCACGACGGCGAACTCGCCGACGAGCTGTGGCCGCCGATGTTCGCCAAGCGCCACGTCAAGACCGACGATCTCGACCTCCAGCACCTGATCGGCCTGTGGAACGGCAGCCACGCCGACGAGTACGCCGAGGCCTCGGTGATCGGCACCGCTGCCGTCACCCTGCGCATGATGGGCCGCGCCGACAGCCAAGCGGCGGCCGAGGCCATGGCCCGCGAGATGTGGAACGCCCGCCGCCGCGAGCGCTTCGGCGCTGCCGCCTGACGTGCGACCGCCGGGCGGCACCACCGCCCCGCCGGCTCCTCCCATGGCCCACCTGCTCCTCTCCGCCAGCCACAAGTCCTCGGGCAAGACCACCCTCAGCATCGGCCTGTGCGCCGCGCTGACGGCCCGCGGCGTCTTGGTGAGCCCGTTCAAGAAGGGGCCCGACTACATCGATCCGCTGTGGCTCGGCGCCGCCGCCGGCCGGCCCTGCCACAACCTCGATTTCCACACCCAGTCGGACGACGAGATCCGAGCCCTTTTCGCCCGCCAGACCGCGGGCGCCGACCTGGCCCTGATCGAGGGCAACCTCGGTCTCTACGACGGCATGGACCTGGAGGGCAGCAACAGCAACGCGGCCCTGGCCCATCTGCTGCAGGCGCCGGTGGTGCTGGTGATCGACGCCCAGGGCATGACCCGCTCGGTGGCCGCCCTGCTGCTCGGCTTCCAGAGCTTCGACCCCGAACTGCAGATCGCCGGGGTGATCCTCAACAAGGTCCATGGCGAACGCCACGAGGGCAAGCTGCGGGCGGCGATCGAGCACTACACCGACATCCCGCTGCTGGGCGCGGTCCAGCGCGACCCTGAGCTGGCCATCAGCGAGCGCCACCTGGGCCTGGTGCCGAGCAACGAGCAGCAGGAGGCGGCAGCGAAGATCGGCCTGATCGCCGGGCGGATCGCCGAGCAGGTGGACCTGGAGGCCGTGCTGGCCGCGGCCCGCAACGCCCCCGCCCTGGCGCTGCCGCCGGACGCGCCCTCCGCCGGCGCGCCGGAGCTGCGCATTGCCGTGGCCCGCGACGCCGCCTTCGGCTTTTACTACGAGGACGATCTGGAGGCATTGCGCCGGGCCGGCGCCGAGCCGGTCTTCTTCGACACCCTGCACGACGCCGCCCTGCCCGAGGCCGACGGCCTGTTCATCGGCGGCGGCTTCCCCGAGACCCACATGCCCCAGCTGGCGGCCAACAGCGCCCTGCGCACGGCGCTGCGCACGGCAATCGAGGCCGGCCTGCCGGTCTACGCCGAGTGCGGCGGTCTGATGTACCTGACCCGCTCCATCCGTTGGAAGGGCGAGCGTTTCGAGATGGTCGGCGCCCTGCCCGCCGATACCGTGATGCACGAGCGCCCGGTGGGCCGCGGCTACGTGCGCCTGCGCGAAACCGCCGACCATCCCTGGCCCGGTGCGCGCGACAGCGAGGCCTTCAGCGCGCACGAATTCCACCACTCCAGCCTGGAGAACGTGGACCCGTCGCTCGGCTACGCCTATCAGGTACTGCGCGGCACCGGCATCGACGGCCAGCGCGACGGCATCGTCCATCGCAACGTGCTGGCGGGCTACGCCCACCAGCGCGACACCGACGCCAATCACTGGTGCAGCCGCTTCGTCGACTTCGTCCGCCGCCGTGCGGCCGGGGGCAAGCGGGCCCGCACCGCCACCTGAACCCCACCAGAGCGAGAACCAGTCATGTTCAAGATCACCAAACGGGCCGCCGAGCAGATCATCGATTCCGCCGAGAAGAGCGACATGGACGGCAGCCCGCTGCGCATCGCGACGCGCCAGGCCGAAGACGGCAGCATCGAGTACACCATGGGCTTCGACGCCCACCGCGACGGCGACACCCAGATCGTCAGCGAAGGCGTGGACATCATCTTCGACGACGCCAGCAAGGGTCTGCTGCAGGGCGCCACCATGGACTTCGTAGAGTACGAGGCGGGCGATTTCCGCTTCATCTTCCTCAACCCCAACGATCCCCACTTCG
>CAZMMH010000084.1:0-8640 GCA_964567315.1 uncultured Gammaproteobacteria bacterium | reverse complement strand
TCGACCGCCCCTACGCCGCGGTGGCCACCGACCTGCTGAGCGGCCGCGAGGTGTGGCTGCAGAGCGGTTCGGCCCTGAAGGCGGTACGCGCCTCCATCGCCCTGCCCGGCCTGTTCACCCCGGTGCACCACGGCGACTCACTGCTGGCCGACGGCGGCCTGGTCAACCCGGTGCCGGTATCGGTCTGCCGCGCCCTGGGGGCCGAACGGGTGGTGGCGGTGGACCTCACCGGCGACCGCGTTGGCCGCCACTTCATCGTCGAGGAGGGCGGGCGCGGCAGCGGCATCGAGATCGTCGACGCCCTGTGGGCGCGGATCAGCCGCAGCCTGCGGGAAAAGGAGAAGGCCGAGGAGGACGCCAGCCAGGCCCTGGAGCCGTCCATGTTTGCGGTGCTCACCGGCACCATCCATATCATGCAGGACCGCATCACCCGCTCGCGCCTGGCCGGCGACCCGCCGGACGTGCTGCTCACGCCCCAGCTGGGCAACGTCGGCCTGATGGAGTTCGACCGCGCCGAGGAGACGATTGCCGAGGGCGAGGCCTGCGTGCAGCGGATGCTGCCGGCGATCGAGGACGCCCTGGGGCGCTGAGGCTCAGGTCCCGCCGGCCGGGGCCGGCGCCGGGGCCAGATCCAGCCTGCCCGCGTACTCGAAGGGCAGGCGGCCGAGATGGCCCGGCACCCGCAGGCCGCCGGCGAGACGCCAACTGAGCGCCTGGCGCGATTCGCGCTGCTGCAGTTGCTGGACCACGTCCAGCAGGCTGCTGCTGACCGCCACCTCGATGACCATCTCGCCGTAGGCCGGCACGCTGAAGGCCTGGCTGTCCACGCCGTCGGCGAACTCCCGCCCGTTGATGTAGAGGGTGTAGTCCATCCCGGAGACCGGCAGCGCCGCCGCGTTGGGGTTACGGATGCGCAGCTTGAGCCGGTAGCGCTGTTCGAACAGCCCCATCTCCAACGGCCGCACGTCCACCAGGCTCACCCGCGGTGCTTGGGAGTAGGCACCGAGGCTGCTGCAGCCGGCGAGCAGCGGCAGCAGCAGACAGCAGAGGACGAGAATTCGGCGGTGCATGCCCGGAGTATCGGCGCCGCACCGCCGGGCGGCAAGCTGTCAGCTGTTCAGCAGGGCCTCAAGTTCGGCGGCCTCCACCGGCTGCACCAGCACCCCGTGCAGCGGCAGAATCGCGTTCAGGGCATCCACGTGCTGCCGCTCCGCCGCGCTGACCAGAACGATCACCCGCGCCGCCGGCGCATACTTCACCAGCGAGTTGAGCAGCACATCCAGGTTGCTGATGTTCACCGCCTGGTAATAGGTGTTGAAGGTGTAGAAGAACTCTGCCACCACGAAGTCGGGCGTCCGCCGCTTCAGTTCCGCGATCGCCTTGCGCTGGGAGGTCAGGCGCACCTCCTCGAAGCCGAGCCGGCGATAGAGGGCGGAAAAGTCCGGATGGGCGGGCGATTCGATGATCGAAAACAGGGTGCGCGGGGTCATGGATTCGGCGCTGCTGTGAACAGTCGGCGTGCAAGCATTGCATCTGTCGCGGCCGCTGGCAAACCGCACCCGCCCCGCCGGGCGCCTATCGCCGGTACCGCAGATATCGCAACAGTGGCCCCGGAAAATACCCATGGCGGCCATCCCCACCTTGGCTATCCTGGAGCTGGCTCAACGGCGCTGCGGGGAGGACGCGATGCAAATCCAGGTCGAGATGCCCAGTGTCAGCACCTGCGTGGTTGCGCGCTGCACCTACAACCGCGACAACACCTGCCACGCGCGGGCGATCACTGTGGGCCACGGCAGCCAACCCGGCTGCGACACCTTCATGGCCAACGACCAGCACGTGCGCAACAAGGAAATGATGGCCGGCGTCGGCGCCTGCAAGGTGACGGTCTGCCGCCACAACATGGATTTCGAGTGCGTGGCCGACGGCATCAGCGTCGGCATGAGGGACAGGGCGATCAACTGCCTCACCTTCGAGGCGCGCTGAGCACAGATTTTCGGTGAGCTTCCCCACTGGGCCTGAGAGGGGCATCGCCCCTCTCTTTTTTCCCGCATGCCCCAGCGGGGCCTTCCCCGCGCAACACGATCAGATCAACTTCACGCTCTTCCCGCTGCCGCCGTCGCTCAGCTGCAACCGGCTGTCGATGACCGGCGGCTGGCCCGCGACAGCGGTGGCCAGCCGGCACAGGCTGGCGAACAGGGCCATGGTGATGGGACGCACCTCGTCGTCGTTAAAGAACTGCCAGAGTCGGTCTTGCGACTGGCGCCACCATTCGCCCAGGTCGGTGGCCATCTGCTGCTGGACCCTCCGGTGCCGCTCATAGCTCCAGGCGGGCACGCCCTGCATGCCGCTGGCGTAGGCCTCGCGGGCGGCGCGCAGGGCCGCCGCCAGGGAGAGCGCCCCATGCTGCCGGGCCCATAGCCAGTAGGCGGCGTTGCCGTAGTCGCCGGCGAGCAGCATCTCCTCGGCCAGCTCCCCGAGATGGTCGTTGACGTAGCGGCGCCTCTCCTCGTCCATGCCGACGATCGCCGCTTCGAGGCTCCCGCCCAGGCCGGCGAAGCGGCGGATTTCGTCCGCCTTCTTCAACAGCTCACGGTTGGACGGCTCGCGCTGCGTGCAGGCGGCCACCGCCTGGGCGGCGACGTTCAGCACCGTGTCGTCGTCGACCCGTTGCAGCAGCTGCTCGAGCTGGGCGCCATTGAGCAACAGGGCCACCTCCATGGTTCCCCGCTTGAACGATGCCGGGTGGGCGGCACGGTAGTCGATCGCGGCGGAGGCGGCGTGCGCACCGCTGCCCTTCGGCAGCAGATCGTTTTCCTCCATGCTGCCGAAGAAGGCGCGAATCTCCTCCGGCTGCATGTCCTGGTCGGACTGCGAGACGCCGAGGCTCAGGCTGGCGCTGGTGCCGAGTCCGGCCGAGGCCAGCTCCAGGGTGCTGGCGAAGTCGATCAGGCGGGTCTCCTTGAGCAGCCGGCGACGCCCCTCCCAGGCTGCCTTGGCCAGGACGTGGACCATGCCGTGGGCGTCCACCTCGTAGTGGACGCTGCTGTCGAAAAGCGAACTCTCGCCCAGTTGCAGACCGAACAGCACCAGCTCGTAGCCCCGGCTCCGGCTCTCGCGCCACTGCTGCCACAGGCGGCCACTGACGGAGACGCCGGGAAAGGGCGTACCGTTCCCCTCCAGCAGGGGTGCCACCTCGCCGGTCAGCAGCCGCTGCCAGACGCCTTGCGCGGCCTCCGCCTGGGAATCGAGCAACACCACCAGGTCGGCCCCGGCACTCTCCACGTGGCTGGTCTCGGTGGTGAATTTCGCCTCCACGCGCTGCCGCGCGGCGACGCTGAACGCCTCGGTGATCTTGGCCAGGGTGCTCTGCCAGCGCGCCAGTTGGCGGCGCAGTCCCGCCGTGTAGAGGTCGATCTGCCGCTGCAGCCCGGCACCGGCGGCGTCCACCCGATCGCCGAGCACGGCCAGCGCCTGCTCCAGAGCCGGCCCGTGGCCCTGTTTCAACACTGCCTCGACCGCCTGGCGCAGACCATCGTCCAGCCGGGTCAGGGCCTGCACCACCACCGGCCGCAGGGTACTGGCGCTGCTCTCGAGGCCGGGCAGCAGCGCGGACAGTCGCGTCAGCACCTCGTCGGCGGCCGTCTGCGGGTCGCTGGCCCAGGTCGCGGCACTGCCCTGTATCGCCTCCAGCAACCGTTCGGCGAGCAGGGTGCGAACGCCGGCGGCATCCAGCTTGGGGGCGAACAGGCCCGACAGGTCGGCTGGAAGTTTCGCCTCCAGCCCCTGGAGCGCATCGGCAATGAAGGTGGGACCGGGGAGGCGCTTGTCGACCGTCTCCAGCAGGCTGCGCAGTTCGCCGAGCTGGCCGACGAAAAGCCCGCCGTAACGGCTGAACCACCCCGCCAGATCGATGCCGACGGAAAGCGCGCGCTGACTATCGTGCGCGTGCGAGACGTCGCGCTTGAGTGCGATGCGCAGCCGGCCGCCCTCGCCACGCGCCACGCTGCAGCTGAAGCCGACCTTGTCCTGCAGACTGAAGCCCACCTGCACCTGGGCGTCCAGGCTGACCGCGGCGCCGGTAGGCAGGGTGGCCGCCAGATTCAGCTTGCCGTCCAGGGTCAGGCCCCGCTCGCAGCGGAGCACCGCGCCGGCGAAACGGTCCCGCGCGAACATGGCCGCCACGCCGGCAAGTTCGAGGGGGTTGCGCAATTCCGCCAGGTCTTCGGCCAGCAGGGTCGCGAAGAGCCCGCTGCGCTGATCCAGGAAGTAGAAGTCGAAGTCTTCGGCGCCGCTGGCGGCGGCGGCGAGGCTGGCCGCGAGCTGGGTGCCGGGGGTGGTCGCCGCCTCGGCGCTGCCATCGAGGGTACCGGAGAGGCTGATCCGCAGCGCGACCCGGTCGGCCCCGGCGCGCACCTCCAGCGCGTCAGGCAGGGTGGCCGCGGCAGTGAAGGTGGCGCTGGCGCCCATTTTCAGGCCGAGGCTGCCGGCGGCGAGGGTCAGGCCCTGGTCAACCGAGCAGAGCTGCCAGTCGACGCTGCGGGCGGCCTCCTTCTGCCTGGCCAGCTCGCTCAGCGTATAGCCGAGCGCCCGGTAGGCATCGGGAATCCGCCCGCGCAGTTGCTGCAGCAACTGCTGCCACAGCGTGGCCAGCAGGGCACTGCCGCCGAAGCGGTCCGCCGGCAGCAGCCCGAAGACGCGCTGGGCCAGCTGCGCATCGCCGGCGAGCCGCTGGAGCAGGGTCCAGCCATCCCCGATCCCCTCGCCTGCGAGCTGCGCAATGTTCTGCTCGAGCCAGCCCAGGGCTCCCAGCAACCTCACATCGGCGGCCTGGCCGCCTCCCTGCAGCAGCATCTCCATCGGCGTCGACATCCCTTGCTCCCTGTGCTTGCGGCTCCGGCGCAGAACGATAGTAGATACCCCGCAACGGGGGTTGCAGGCAAGGCGGGGCGGCCTGCAGCGCAGGCGGTCGCCTCACCCCTGGAGCACCGCCCGCCACGCCGCGGCCCCTGCCGGATCCCCGGCCGCCACCACCGAACGCCCCTCACCGGCGGCCATTCCGGCGACATGCACCGGCTCACCCTCCAGGGTGGTGGCCCAGCCGCCTGCCTCGCCCAGAATCAGGCTGCCGGCGGCGTAGTCCCACAGCTTCTGCCCGCCGTGCAGGTAGAGCTGGAAGCGGCCGGCGGCCAGCCAGCACCAGTCAAGGGCGCCGGCGCCGAAGTTGCGCTGGGAGCGGAACGGCGCTTCGGCGGCGACACGCGCGGCAAGCCCGGGGGGCAGGCGCTTGAGGTCGACCTCGGCGATGCATTGGGCCAGGGGCCGCGACGCCGGGCTGTGCAGGGGTTCGCCGTTGCACCAGGCACCCTGGCCACGCTCGGCGCTGAAGCACTCGTCGCGCACCGGATCGTAGACCACCCCCAGGCGCGGACCCGCGTCGTCGAGCAGCGCCAGGGAGACGCAGAAATAGGGAATGCCGGCGGCGAAATTGGCGGTGCCGTCGACGGGGTCGAGAATCCACAGGCCCTCGCCCGGCGCCGCCAGCAGGGCCTGCTGGGCCGCCGTTTCCATCTCCTCGCCGAGCAGGCGATAGTTCGGATAGGCCTGCTCCAGCTCCAGGATCAGGCGCGCCTGCACCGCCAGGTCCGCCTCGGTGATCACGCTGCCGTCGGCCTTGGTGCCGTGCTGCACCCGATTGAAACGGGGCAGGATCTCCTCCCGGGCCGCGCGCCGGACCAGAACGCGAATCTCCTCGAGCATGCCGCAGCGATCACCCATCACAACTCCCGCAATACGCCGAGCGGCGGCCGTGCCAGGACCCCGCGGGTGCCCCACCAGCCGGCCAGGCCGACCCCCAGCGCGCCGCCGGCCACCCCCAGCAGCAACACCCAGGGGTTGAAGGTATAAACCACGTCCAGTACCCGCACCGCCAGGACCCAGGCGGTGACGCTGGCCACCAGGGCCGCGAGCAACCCGGCCAGCGCCCCCACGGCAACGAACTCGCCGGCCTGGGCCAGCCGCACCTGCCGGCGCGAGGCGCCGAGGGTGCGCAGGATGGCGCCGTCGCGCATGCGCTCGTCGTGGGTCGCCTGGATCGCCGCGAACAGCACCGCGACCCCCGCCAGCAGGGTGAAGGCGAAGACAAAGCGGATGGCGTCGTTGACCCGGTCGATCACCGAACGCACCTTCTGCATCACCGCATCCACGTCGATCATGGTCACGTTGGGGAAGCGCCGCACCAGCTCGGTCAGCAGTTCGCCGCGCTCCGGGGCAAGGTAGAAGCTGGTGATGTAGCTGGCGGGAAACCCCTCCAGCATGCCCGGCGCGGCGAGGACGAAGAAATTCACCTTGAACGAGTCCCACTGCACCTTGCGCAGGCTACGCACCCGCGCCTGCACCACCTGCCCGGCGACCTCGAAGCGCAGGGTGTCGCCCAGTTTGATATGCAGGGTGTCGGCGATCCCCTGCTCCACCGACAGCCCCTTTTCACCCGGCTTCCACCAGCTGCCGGCGAGCAGGCGGTTGGCCGCCGGCAGGGCCGCCGCCCAGGAGAGGTTGAACTCCCGCCGCGCCATGCGCCGGGCATGGGGATCGGCATAGGCCTCCGGCACTACCGGACGGCCATCGATGGCGGTCAGCCGCCCGCGCACCATGGGAAAGAATTCCGGCGCCGGGCGCCCGTGCCCGGCGAAGAAGCGCTTGAGCTGCGGCAGCTGTTTGGGGGTGACGTTGATCAGGAAGCGGTTGGGTGCGTCCGGCGGCAGGCTCGCCTCCCACCCGTGCAGCAAGTCGTTGCGCACCAGGCTGAGCAGCAGCAGGGCGAGGATGCCGAGGCCGAAGGCGGTCACCTGCAGCAGGCTGCTGCCGGTGTGGCGCGCCAGGTTGGCCAGGCCGAAGCGCCAGGTGACACCACCGCGCCGCCGCAGGGGGCCCACCGCACGCACCAGCAGCCAGGCGACCGCCAGCAGCAGCACCACCGCCGCGGCGGCGGCTGCGGCCACGTAGAGGGTCAGGCGCAGGTCGCGCACCTGCCAGGCGGTCAGGGCCAGCACCGCCAGCACCGCCGCACCGTAAACCGCCAGGGCCCGCGGTGGCGGCGGCGCCAGTTCGCGCCGCAGCACCCGCAGCGGCGGCACGTCGCGCAGGGCCATCAAGGGCGGCAGGGCGAAACCGGCGAGCATCGCCAGGCCGGTGAGCAGGCCGGTGAGCACCGGGGTCGGACCGGGGGCAGGCAGAAGCCCGTTGAAGACCCCGGCCAGAATCACCGCCAGACCCGCCTGGGCGACATAGCCGGCGACGCAGCCGAGAACGGCCGCGGCCAGCCCCACCAGCAGGATCTGCCAGGCGTAGCCCGCCAACACCAGACGCGACTCGGCCCCCAGGCAGCGCATCACCGCGGCGGCATCCAGCCGCCGGCGCACGTAGCGGTGGGTCGCGGTGGCCACCGCCGTCCCTGCCAGCAACACGCTCACCAGGGCCGCCAGACCGAGGAAGCGGCCGGCCCGGTCGAGGGCGTTGCGCAGCTGCGGCCGGGCGTCGCGGGCGGTCTGCAGTTGCATCTCCTCACCCAGGCGCCGCTTGGCCCAGGCCTGGTAGCGGGCCACCTGGGCCGCCGGACCGGCCAGCATCAGGTGGTAGCGGATCCGGCTGCCGGGCTGGATCAGGCCGCTGGCCGGTACATCGGCCAGGTTGATCATCAGCCGCGGGGCGATATTGAACAGTTCGCCGGCGCGGTCCGGCTCGTAGGCCAGGGCCGCGGCCACCCGCAGGTGCAGGCGGCCGAGCTGCAGTTGGCCGCCACGGGCGAGGTGCAGCAGTTGCATCAGCCGTGGATCGAGCCAGGCCTGACCCGGTGCCGGCACCCCGCTGGCCGGACGTTCCGGTCCCCACGGCCGCTCGGCCAGGCGCACGCTGCCGCGCAGCGGGTAGCCCGCCTCCACCGCCTTGACCTCGGCCAGGTGGGTGGCATCGCCGGCCAGCACCACGCTGCGGAACTGGGCGCTGCGGGTGCTGCGCAGGCCGAGACGCCGCGCCTCGGCGGTAAAGGCCGGCGGAATCGGCCCATGGGCCGACAGCAGCAGGTCGGCGGCGATCAGCTCGCCCGACTGCCGTTCCAGGGCGCGCTCGACGCGGTCACTGAAGAAGGCCACCGAGGTCACGGCGGCCACCGCCACCAGCAGGGCCGCGGCCAACACCCGCAGCTCGCCGCTGCGCAGCTCCCGGCGCAGTCCACGCACGGCGAAGCGCAGCGGGCTCACCCGGCCGCCCCCAACAGGCGTCCGTCCTCCAGCTCCAGGCGCCGGCCGCACTGCTCCGCCAGCAGCGAATCGTGGGTCACCAGCACCAGGGTGGTGCCGGCCTCGGCGTTGAGCCCGAACAGCAGCTCCACCACCCGCGTCCCGGTACGCACGTCCAGGTTGCCGGTGGGTTCGTCCGCCAGCAGCAGGCGCGGCCTGGCGGCGAAGGCGCGGGCGATGGCCACCCGCTGCTGTTCGCCGCCGGAGAGCTGGCTCGGCAGGTGGCCGAGGCGGGCGCCGAGGCCGACCCGCTCCAGCAGCACGCGCGCCTCCGCCGCCGGGTCCACCGCATCGGCCAGCTCCAGCGGCAGCATCACGTTCTCCAGCGCGGTCATCCCCGGCAGCA
>CAZMMH010000083.1:0-8679 GCA_964567315.1 uncultured Gammaproteobacteria bacterium | reverse complement strand
GTCCTTGGGCGTGTAGTCAGGCATCCAGTACGTCTCGCGGTACTCCTTGACGCCCGCGCTATAGGTTTTCACTGCCATGGTTGTCATCTCCTCAGGGGTCTGCGGGTCACTGCCGGGGGGGCGCTTTCCCCTCCTCCCGACGCAGCGTCAGTTCACACGCGGCCCAAGGTACCCAGGGTTTGAGATAAACGGAAATTAATTGTTAATATGTTTGGCATTTACTAACGTATATGTAAGTGCCACTACGGATTCCACCGATGATCAAGGCAACCCTGCAGCAATTGCGGCTTTTTGAGGCGGTGGCGCGCCACGGCAGCTATACCCGCGCCGCCGAGGCGATCCACCTCACCCAGCCCGCGGTGTCGATTCAGATCAAGCGCCTGGAGGAGTCCCTGGGGGTCAAGCTGTTCGAGCAGATGGGAAAACAGATCTACCTCACCGCCGCCGGCAAGGAGCTGTTCGCCACCTGCAAGGACCTGTTCGGGCGCATGGAGGTGTTCGAGGGGCGGCTGGATGAACTGCGCGGCGAGGTGGCCGGGCCCCTCAACCTGGCAGCGGTGACCACCGCCAAGTATTTCCTGCCCCACTACCTGGGCGCCTTCCTGCGCCGCTACCCCAGGGTGGTGCCCCAACTCAAGGTGAGTAACCGGGCCCGTATCCTGGAACGGCTGGAGAACAACGAGGACGACATCTACGTCATGGCCACCCTGCCGGAACGGTCGGACATCGACATCCACCCCTTTCTGCGTGACGAGCTGGTGATGTTCGCCCATCCCGACCACCCCCTGGCGGGCCGGAAACGCATCCCGGTGGAACGGTTCAGCGGCGAGCGGCTGATCTCCCGCGAGGCGGGCTCCGGCATCCGTCTCACCTTCGAGCGCATGCTGCGGGACAAGGGGGTGACCATCGAGCCCTATATGGAATTGGGCAGCGGCGAGGCGATCAAGCAGGCGGTGATGTCGGGCATCGGCATCGGTGTGCTCTCCAATTTCAGCCTCAAGATGGAACTGGAGAACGGCCGCCTGGTATTGCTGAACCTGGCCGGGCTGCCGATTCACCGCAACTGGTATGCGGTCCACCGGCGGGGCAAGCACCTCACCCCCACCACCCTCAAATTCATCGAGTTCCTCCAGTCCGTGGACGAGCGCCAGCTGGCCGGCGGCCGTTGAGCGCTGCCGGGCCGAATAATTGACCTAGGCCAAAAAAAACGACCGCCGATGCTGCTACCTTTTGTTTGGCTGCAGCGGGTACCCACCATGCCCGCCGCGCCGTTGGGGGGATGGACCGGCCGGGGATCTGGCGAGTGAATGCAGATCTCCCGGCCCGGTTCGTCAGACCGGGCGAAAAGCGGTCGTTCGCCCGAGCTGAAACGCAAATGCCGGCCGAGTACGGCACCCGGCGAAAGGGATGAGAACAATGACGACCGCCAGGAACGAGGTGGCGTGCCAGCAGTGTGAGCTTCACGGCCTTTGCCGCGGCCTCGGTCTCGGCTCCAGCGACGAAACCTGTCTGCAGCGCGTCGTCTCGCGCCGCCTGCCGGTGGCCAAGCACGAGCTGCTCTATCCGGCGAACGCCCCCGGTGACGCCGTCTTCGCAGTCAAATCCGGCACCTTCAAGAGCGTCGTCGCCCTGGCCGACGGTAGCGAGCAGATCGTCGACTTCCACTATCCCGGCGAGCTCATCGGACTCGAGGGGGTGGCCGCCGGCCACTACGGCTTCGCCGTGCGGGCCCTCACCCCGAGCGGCGTCTGCCGCATGCGCATCGACGACCTGCCCCTCGCCCCGGAGGAGCAGTTGCAGTTCCAGCGCCGCCTGGCCGAGGCCCTGAGCCGCAAGGCCCACCACAGCCACAGCAGCTTTCTGCTCATCGGCGCCAAGGGCGCGGAGCAGCGCCTCGCCACCTTCCTGATCGGCGTCTCCGAGCGCCTGTCGGTACGCGGCCTGCCCAGCCGGCGTTTCCGCCTGCCCATGGGCCGGCACGACATCGCCAACTACCTGGGCCTGGCGGTGGAGACCGTCAGCCGCACCTTCACCCGCTTCCAGAACGACGGCATTCTCACGCTGCGCGCGCGGGACACCCGCATCGTCGACATGCAGCGGCTGCGCGACCTGGCCCGTCTGCCGCCGGCAGAGACCCTGCGCCGGATGGTCGGCCCGGCCGCCACCGCGGGCGACCACCCCCGCCACTGACCGTCTCAGCCCAGCAGGTATTCCCGCACCATCTGCCGCGCCCGGTGCAGCCGGCTTTTGGTCGCCGCGGGGCCCAGCTGCAGCCGCGCCGCAATCTCGCGAATGGTCAGCTCCTGGAAGTCCCGCAGCAGCACCACCTCGCGATAGTGCGCCGGCAGCGACTCCAGGGCGGCGATCAGGTCCAGGCGTAGTGCTTCGTCCGGCCGGGTGGTGAGCCACGCCTCCATCCGCGCCTCATCGAAGGGGTCGAGGCCGAACAGCCTGCGCTCCAGGCGCCGGCACTCGCGCCGCAGCACCTGGAACAGCCAACTGGAAAAGGCACCCGGCGCCCGCAGCGCGTGCGGGTGGCGGGTGACGATAAGCAGGGTCTCCTGCACTGCATCGTCCACGTCACCAGCCAGGCAATGGCGGAACGCGTAGCGGCGGATGTCCGGCTGACACGCCACCAGCAGATGACCGAGTGCGCCCGGATCGCCAAGCCGCGCCGCCTCCAGCAGCGGCCCGTGCGGACCGGCCAGCGCCATCACTCGAAGCCCGTCGGGTCGCTGCGCATCCGTTTCCCCAGCCGCCTGCCCGCCAGGGCGCAGGCCGGGCAGAAACCCACCTCCCCGCCAGCCCCGGATGCCGCCGACCTCCATCACGCCGTAGGCCGCGGCGAGCGTCCCGCCAGCGCCCCGCAGCGCCCGTTCCCACAGCGGCAGATTCTTCAAATGGAACATTTGACGCGCCTTTTACCCTGATTCAGGGAGAGTTCCCGTCAGGCAAGAGGCGCGAAATGGCAATTTGGATTCGATGAGACGGAAAACGGGCCGCCCCAACGGCGGCGGTCCGTGGCGGAACATTACCGTCCGTACCTGGTCATTACTCCAAAGCCCCTGCGCGCCGTCGACAAGGAGACCGACCATGGAAAATCGTTGCAAGGCACATCTGCGCACGCTCTGCCGCGCCCTGCTGCTGACGGCATCATTCGCCGCGGTGTCGCCGGTGCAGGCCGCAATCGAGGGCCCGCTGGCCAAGAGCGTTGCCCAGGGCAGACAGATCTTCCTGCACGAAACCTTCGGTGGCCGCGGCCTGACCTGCAACTCCTGCCACACCGGCGCCGGCCTCGGCCCGACCCGCCTCCCCGGCCGCAGCTTCCAAGCCCCGAGCCTGGCCAACGCCGCTGCCGTCTTCCCCCGCTTCAAGCCACGCGAGGGCAAGGTGATCACCCTGGAGGACGAGATCCACGGCTGCATTCAGGGCGCCATCGGCGGCAAGCCGCCCACCTACGATAGCGACACCATGCGCGCGCTCACGACCTACATCACCTCACTTTCGCAAGGCAAGCGGGTGGATATGGGGGGTGACTACAAATGACGAGATGACCGGACGCAGCAAAAAAACGCGCTCAGTACGCCGGCACCGCCCTGATCGCGAGGCGCCGCTCGAAGTACCTGCCAATAATCGGCAAAGGGGATAGCAAATACTCAATGGGTCTTACATACCACATCGAGGAGTGGTGCGAGGTGGATTCAACAACGGCCCAGCCCGCCTCCGCGAGGAGGCTTGTCAATTCTTCGCGCGTTTTGACGTTGATGTGACCTGACGGATTTCGAAGGATGAAATTGCGATGCTTCAGGATCTCGAAAATGTGCGAACGGGACGGCGTATAGATAAATAGCTCAACGTCGCGTAATTGACTGCGAAGGTTCTTGAGGATGGAGAGCAGAATTCGGTCCGGTATATGCTCCGTAAAGTCAGGCATCAGGACCTTTGTGATACCTTTTTCCAGGCGCATCGACGTGAGGTCCCCGACGACAAACTCGCATTGCTCGCGCAAATCCGGAAAGTACTTGTCCCGTAGCCGGGAGGATATTTGTACCGCCTTTTCGTCAAAGTCGACGCCCAAGCACCGGCACCCCGAAAAGCGCGCGAAACCAATACAGGTTTTTCCGCTGGACGAGCCGCACTCCAAAACGTAGTCCGCAGGAGTGGGGGCGACCCACCTGAGAAGGAACTTCTCTTTGTTTTTCGAATGCTGAGCGCCCGCCAGATATCCTAGGAATGCGCGCTCGTGATCGTTATGAAATAGGCCGCGGAGCTCATCGTCCGAGTACTCCTCAGCGCTCTTCTTGGTTGCCATTATGGTCTGCTCTCGTACCAACACTGCACGCATGCCCCGGCATTGCCAATATCGGGCATGACAGTCATCCGGCGGCCAATCGGCGATCAGCCGGAATTCCAAACAGAGTTCCTCGAATGGGTCGCCATTGCACGCGTCGATTCTAGCGTATTTTGGTGGCCGTTTACTTTGCGCAGTCCGCTGGCCGGAACAGAGATCAGCTTGAACGCCGCACCTGAGCAGTCCCGTTGTCTGCTCAGCGGAAGCCGCCCGTTCGCTCTGTGCGAACCGCTCCTTACGGAACGCCACCCTGAACGGCACCGGGCCGCAACTCGACCGTGAACCAGAAGTGGCTGCCTCTGCCCGCTTGCGACTCGGCGCCAATGCTTCCGCCCATTCGTTCCACCAGTGCCTTGCATGTCGCCAGGCCGAGCCCGGCGCCGCCGTGGCGGCGCGTGGTCGAGCTGTCCTCCTGGGTGAAGGGCTCGAACATCTCCTCGATGCTGCCCGGGTCGATACCGATGCCGGTATCCTGCACGTCGATCCGCATGCGGACGCGCCCCTCCTCCGCCTCGGCAACGGAGCCGCTGACATTCACCGCACCCGCGTCCGTGAACTTGATGGCGTTGCTGACGAGCTTGGCGACCACCTGCCGCAGGCGGATCGAGTCGCCGATGAATGTCCGGTCCAGCGCAGCCTGCAGGTTCACGTCGACGGTCACGCCCTTGGGCTCGGCAAGCCGGCGCAGGACGCGAACCACATCGCCGACGAGGCTCGCGGGGTTGAAGTCGGTCTCGACCAGATCGACACGCCTGGCCTCCAACTCGGAAAACTGCACGAGATCGTCCAGCAGCGTCTGCAGCGATTCGGCCGATTCCTGCGCCGCGCCAAGGTAGTCTTGCTGTTCCGGGCGCAGTTGCGTCGTCTTGAGCAGGCCCAGCATGCCGAGCACGCCGTTCAGGGGGGTACGGATCTCATGGCTCAGCGTGGCCAGGAATTCCTGCTTCGCCCGGGCTGCCGCCTGCGCGTCCCGCAGCGCCGCATGCAGGGTCTGCACGCGCTCGTGGCGCAGCGCCCCACTCATGGCGAGGACCAGGGCAAGGTAGCCGAATGAACCGAGGAGCGCGAAGTCGATGATCGAGAGGCGGACCAGAATGCCTTCCACCGCGCAGGCGGCCATCACGCCGAGGGCGGCGATCATCTGCAGGGTGGCCGGGCTGCGCCGCTCGCGGTAACTGCCGACGAGGGCGCAAAACCCGTAGCCGAGCACCACGGCAACACCGGCCATGGCCACATAGAACCACCGGCAGGCCTGGTGGAGCGAGGCGTGGGTCAATGTCTCGCCCCACGGCAGTTGTGTCGTCGCCAGGCCGCCGATGCGCTCGTACTGCAGGCCATAGGGCTTGGTGAAGTTGACGACCAGGAGCGCGAGAAAAACCACGTTGAGACCGATCAGCAGCGGCAGCGGCCGGCGCTCGGTGTAGAGGGCGATGAACCAGGGCAGCAGCATGAAGAACAGCAGGACGCTGACGAGGTTCCATTTTTGGGCTGCGACGAAGCCGGCGAGGTCGAGCGCCTGGCTCGCCTGGGCATAGGTCACGGCAAACAAGAACACCAGCACACACATGCCGGCGAACACCAGACGGGCCGCATCGAAGGGCCGCCGCGCGCTGGCAACGACGTGGCTGACGGCCGAATAGGCGCAGATCCCGGACAATCCGTACAGGCTTGGAATCAGTATCTGTTTCATCGTCGGGCCAACATTGCCTGGCTTGTGCCCCCCTACTCCTGCGCCTGCAGCGGCGTTTCGGCGACAGGGTATTTAAGTCCCTGTCGAGCTGCGGGCGGGTTTGAGCGGCACGCCCTGCATTCTACGCCTGACGTCCGCCCCCGGCCGAGCCAGGCCCTTGCCTACGGCGCAGCAAACGCTACCGGGCAGAGCGCCATGCGCCGCAGGCCTGCGCTACTCCCGGGCCCGGAGCGTCAGGCTGCACGGGCGCCCGCCGAGATGCCCCTGCAGCGGGTAGCCGCTGCCGTCAAAGCTGCCGCCGAACTGCGCGCGCCCAAGCTTGCCGAGATGGCGCTTGGAAATGAAGTTGCCCAGCATCTCGAGCTTGCCGTCAACGGGTTTGCCGACGACGTACACGTAACCCGGCTTGCCCGTGACGCCCTTTTCGAAGGTGAATTCACCGTTCTTCAGCTTGACGGGCAGGCGAATCCGCGCTTCGCGGACACCCAGGTACGGTTGGCAGTGCAGGGTGCCGATCCAATGTTGGCTGCCCACCATGGCCGGCGCTTCCGCCTTTGCGGTGGCTGGCGTCGGTTCTGCCTTGGTAGGCACCTCCGCCGCGGTTTGTTCCGGGTGCGGCGGCGGATAGAGGAAATGCCAGGCGAGTACCGCGGCCAGGGCCACGATGACCACGCCGGCCAGGATCCAGCCGAAGGCGCGATTCGGTCCTGCCAGCGCGGGCCTCGGCTCCGGCTTCAGCGGCGCGTTGGTGCCGGCCAGCTGGTAGACGTGGATCCGGCGGGTGATGTTCTTGAGGCTCTTTTCGCCCAAGTCGGCGAAGCCGAGGTCGATCTTGCCGGAGATCTGGTCGTAGACACTGGAGGAGATACAGATGCCGCCGGGCTCGGCGATGCCCTGCAGCCGGGCGGCGACGTTGACGCCGTCGCCGAGCAGGTCGCTGCCGCTGATCATCACATCGCCGAGATTGACGCCGATGCGGAAGCGCATACGCCGGTCCGGCGGCTGGGCATCGTTGGCGGTCTTGAGCGCCTCCTGCATCTCGATGGCGCAGCGTACCGCTTCCACCGAACTGGAAAACTCGGCCAGGATGCTGTCGCCGGCGGTATTGACGATGCGCCCGTCGTGGGAGTGGATGATGGCGTCGACGACGCGGCGGTGCTCGGCGAGTAGCCGCAGCGTCCGATCCTCGTTCTCGCTCATCAACCGGCTGTAGCTGACCGCATCCGCGGAAAGGATCGCAGTCAGTTTGCGCTTGATCTCGAATTCGTCGCTCATTGTCCCCCGAAGCCTCCGCCGGGCGGGCCATAGACCCCAGCCATCATGAGGCCATGTACCGCTTCCGGCAATGTCCCGAGGGAATCAGCGCCTCGGATTGTCCGCCGACGCCTTCGTGAGTGCCTCGGTTTCCGCCCGGCCTTGCCCATGTTGAAGCTCAACCGTGCAAGTCGCGGAGGTCCGGAGGGCGCCGCTTCGTCACCGGGGAGCACCGCGGCGCCGGAGCGGTCAGTACGGCGTGCCGTCCTTGTGGGAGAACAGCCAGCGGCCGTCGGGGCCCATGCTCCCCTGGAGATCCTCGTCGGGGTAGGAAACGCTGTCGCCGGGCGTGCGATCGCCGATCTCGAGGTAGACCACATCCTCGTCGGTCGGATTGATCAACTGCTGGCCGTTGCCGGTCCCGGCCCGGGCGCCACTGCACATGCCGGGCGCGAGCGTGGTCTCGCCGGCATCGGTGACCAGGATCGGCCAGCCCTGCAGGACGTATATGAACTCGTCCTGTCGGGTGTGGGCGTGGCGCAGGGCCGAAACGGCACCCGGCTTGAGGCGGGTCAGGTTGACGCCGAAGTTGCTGAGGCCGAACAGATCGCCGAGGGGGCGTTTTTCCCTGCCCTCCATGCGTGCGGCGAAAGGCTCTGGATAGATGGAGGGCACGTCGCGCAGCGGCGCCTCCTCGGCGACGATGGCAACGGGGGTTTCACTCAGGGACATGATGGACTCCTCTGTGCGACGGCGGGCTGCCGCTCTTCACCTGCTGTTCCGGGCGCTCAAACGCCCGGCGGATACTCGGCGAAGGTCGGCAGGCCGCCGGCCTCGCAGGACCACTCCGTACGCGAGTCCCAGAAGATGTGCGATTCCGGCTTGAGGCCGGGATCCTCATCGAGGGAGCCGGCCGGAATCACCGCCATCTCCATCGCCGGGACGAAGCGCGGCAGGGGGCCGCCGCATTCGCTGCAGAAGGTGGTGGCGAAACGCTCGGCCTCCGGCACCTTGTAGCGGCGCAGCTTGTCCTCGCCCTGCAGCCAGCGCACGTTGGCCGGGCGCATGATGAGATTGGTGGCATGCCCGGTGCCGGTGGCCTTGCGGCAGCGGCTGCAGTGGCAGTGGGTGAAGCGGGCGATCTCCCCGCTGACTGCGTAGCGAACGGCACCGCAAAGGCAACTTCCGTGCAGTGTGGTCTGGGACACGTGCTGCTCCTCCCTGTCGAATCGGCAGGGCCCCATTTCAGCAGAAAATGGCCCGCCCGCCCAGTCGCCGGTCGCCGGTCGCCGGAAGTGCGGTCAGGCTCACTGGGTGTCGCGGACGCAGCGGGCGTAGTTGTAGATGCGGGTGGCGTCGCGCTGGCCGCCGCGGGCGCCCCACT
>CAZMMH010000082.1:0-8723 GCA_964567315.1 uncultured Gammaproteobacteria bacterium | reverse complement strand
TGCCCAACCCCCTGGCCTGGACCATTCCCGCCGGCGAGAGCTACACCCGCACCGAGTCCTCCAAGGGCGAACTGGCCTACTACATCGTCTCCGACGGCAGCGAAAAGCCCTGGCGCGTCCACGTCCGCGGCCCCTCGTCGATGCATGCAGTGCAGGTGCTGGAGCGGCTGGCGGTGGGGGCAAGGCTCGAGGACGTGGCGCAGATCATGTTTACGCTGGACGCTTGTCCGCCCGAAGTCGACCGTTAGCGGCCGACTTCGGGCGGAATGTTGAATTGTGAATTCTTGATTTTGAATTGAGGAGTCGCGACGCGACGTTATTTGATTCAGGTCTCAGGAGGAGACTTTGGTGGGAGACGGACATCCTGTGCGTGAGAAGAGTTGCGCGTTTGCGTTGCGAGTGGTGAGGTTTGCCCGCTGGCTACGTAGCGATGGCCGGGAGCCCTTGCTGGCTCGGCAAGTGCTTCGTTCCGGCACCAGCATCGGCGCCAACGTCGAAGAAGCATTGGCAGGTCAATCAAGGAAAGATTTTGTCGCCAAGATGGCAATCGCCTCCAAAGAGGCCAGGGAGACACACTATTGGCTCAGGTTGCTGACAGACAGCGAGCTCGTTCCGAAAGACCGAGTCGCCTCGTTGGAACGTGCATGCGACGAACTCGTGCGTCTACTGACCAGCATCGTCAAATCCGCCCGAGCCGAAGCCGAATGTTGAAACAGCCGTGCGCGCAGCGCACTCCGGAATTCGAAATTCAACATTCAACATTCAAAATTCTTATCGCGAGCACTCAGCCATGACCAGCATGCTCCGCCCCCTCAAGGCCCTCTCCAACCTGTTCCAGGACCCGGTCACCCTGCCCATGGAACCGCGGCCGGCGGCGGCCAACTATCGCGGCTTCCACCTCAACGAGTGGAAGGTCTGCATCGGCTGCGGGACCTGCGCCACCATCTGCGACAACAAGGCGATTCAGATGGTCCACGTGCCGGGACTGCCGGCCGACCCCGCCAAGGGAATCAAGGCCGAGCGGCCCTCGGTGGACTACGGCCGCTGCTGCTGGTGCGCACTGTGCGTGGACGCCTGCCCCACCGGCTCCCTGGCGCTGTCGCGGGAGTACATCCACATCAGCTCCGACCTCGACACCTTCCTGGTGCTGCCCAACGAGGAAGGGATGCACGGCTACGGCTTCGACCAGGGCTGGGCCAAGTCGGACGACGCCGACCTGCTCGACCTGGAGCGACGGCCGATGGAGGGGCTGGCGGCCGAGGCGCGCATCGGCAACATGGACGAAATCGTCCAGGGCTACGACGACCAGACCGCGCTGCTCGAGGCCTCGCGCTGCATTCAGTGCGGCATGTGCCACGACGCCTGCCCCACCCACATGCACGCTCCCGACTACATTCGCGCCATCTGGCGCAGCGATCCCGAGGAGGCGGTACGCCAGATCTACCGCAGCATGCCCTTCGGCAACGTCTGCGGCCGGGTCTGCACCCACCGCTGCGAGACCGCCTGCTCCATCGGCCACCGCGGCGAACCCATCGCCATCCGCTGGCTCAAGCGCTATGCCCTCGACCACGTGGCACCGGAGCGCATCCGCGAGATCGCCCACGAGGGCAAGGCGACACAGGCCAGCGGCCGCCGGGTGGCCATCGTCGGCGCCGGCCCCGCCGGCCTGACCACCGCTTTCGACCTGGCCCATCGGGGCCACGCGGTGACCGTGTTCGAGTCCCAGCCGGAGCCGGGCGGCATGCTGCGCTACGGCATCCCCGAATACCGCCTGCCGCGGGACAAGCTGGATGGGGACATCGAGGTGATCCGCTCCCTGGGGGTGGAGATCCGCTGCAACACCCGCATCGGCGAACACGTCACCATCTCCGACCTGCAGCGCGACTACGACGCGGTGATGCTCGGTCCCGGCCTGCACCTGGGCCGCTCCACCCGCATTCCCGGCAGCGAGCACCCGCGGGTGCGCCGGGCCATCGACATGCTACGCGAGATCTGGGAGGGCAAGGCGGTCGAGGTGCCGCGCTCGCTGGTGGTGATCGGCGGCGGCAACGTGGCCATGGACATCGCCCGCTCCATGGCACGGCTGCAGCAGCGCGACTACGGCGAGGTGCAGGTGACCGTCACCGCCCTGGAGAGCCGCGAGCTGATGGCCGCCGACGAGGAGGAGATCTGCGAGGCCGAGGAGGAAGGCATCCTGATGCGCCCGGCCCGCGGGCCGAAATACTGCATGATCCAGCAGGACGAACTCACCGGTCTGGAGACCGTGCGCTGCGTCTCGGTATTCGACGCCAGCGGCAAGTTCCAGCCCCAATACGACACGGAGGACGTGGAGATCTACGACGCCGACATGATCGTCGAGGCCATCGGCCAGGCGGCCGATCTGGACTTCCTCGGCCACGAACTCACCGAGCAGTTGGAGTGGCAGCGCGGCCGGCTCAAGGTCGACGCCGCGGGCCGCACCAGCGCGCCGTGGCTGTGGGCCGGCGGCGACGTGGTCGAGGGACCCGACGTGGTCCACGCGGTGGCCGCCGGCCACCGCATCGCCGAGAGCATCCACGCCTACATCTCCGAAACCGCCGAGGTGTCCGCATGAGCGACAGCCATCACGCCGAAGGGCACGACAACCGCCCGCTGCTGCGGGAAAAGCGCAGCCTGGGCGAGATCCTCGAAACCGCCACCGGCTTCGAGCGCACCGCGCTCCACTTCTACCAGGCGCTGGCCGGCCGGGTGCAAAAGCCGATCCGCGACCTGGTCTCGGAACTGGCTGCCGAGGAGGCGCGCCACTACGAGCTGTTCCAGTCCCTGGCCGAGCACCCTGACATCCACGCCCGGATCCTCGACATGGTCCGCGCCCCCGAGAGCGACAGCCGCTTCTCCGACATGGTGCAGTCACCCTCCCTGGACGAATTCCCCGACGACCAGAGCGTGCTGCAGTACGCCATGGCTCGCGAGCAGGCGGCGATGGAGCAGTACGCCAGCCTCGCCGCCGAGGAGCTGCCGGAGCCGGCCCGCGACCTGTTCCACTTCCTCGCCAACGAGGAGCTCAAGCACAAGAAGGAGCTGGAACGGCGCTACGCGGAGATGGTCTACGGCACCAACGTCTGAGCCGCGGGCCCCTGCCCCGTTCTACACCGCCTCCGCCACGGCCGGCCAAGCGCCCACCCGATCCGCCGCCGCGAAATCAAAACGCGACGACGGCGGTCGTTCTGTGTTAACAGAGACGGGACCGGGACGAGACCACGGACCGATGAACGGCGACAACGACACCCATTCCGGCGCGGGCGATCCGCAACGTTGGCTGCAGCGTCATGGCGATGCGCTGTATCGCTATGCGCTGCGGCGCACGGGACAGCCCGACGTGGCCGAGGACCTGGTGCAGGAAACCCTGCTGGCGGCCTGGAAGGCCCGCCGCTCTTTCCGCGGCGAGGCCCAGGAGGGCACCTGGCTCACCGGCATCCTGCGCCACAAGCTGGGCGACCACCTGCGCCGGTCGAAGCGCGAGGAGCAGCGTCGGGTACATCCGGCCGAGGCCGACGGCGAGTCGGAGGGCGACGAAATCGAGGCCCTCTGCTTCAAGGAGGACGGCCACTGGCGCGACGATCTGCAGCCCTGGCATGGCGATCCGCCGCAGGCCTACGAGGCCAGCGTCTTCCGCCAGGTGGTGGAACGCTGCACCGAGGGCATGAATGCCCATCAGCGGGAGGCCTTCCGCCTCTGCCTGATCGGCGAACTCGATGTGGCCGAGGCCAGCGAAATCATGGAACTCAAGCGCAACCATCTGCACGTGCTGCTGCACCGCGCCCGCCTGGCCATGCGCCAGTGCCTGGAGCTGCACTGGTGGCAGCGTGAGGGGGCACAATGATCCGCATCACCTGCCGCGAGGCCGCTGCCCTGCTCTCGCGCTCACATCAAGAGCCCATCGGCCTGCGCCGCCTCTCGCTGGCGGTACACCTTGCGATCTGCGGCAACTGCCGCACCTACTCGCGGCAACTCGACTGGATCGACGCGGCCCTGCAGCATGCCTTCGGCGACGAGCAGGAGGGCCTGGAGGCGGCGGCGCGGGCCCGTATCGCAGCAGGCCTGCGCTCGGCCACCGACGACGAACCGCCGGCACCGAACGCCTCCTGAGCGTCCCCTCAGTGCACCCCGGCCGGGGCGGCAGCGCCGCGGCGGCGCCACCAATAACGCGCCAGCCTGTCCAGCGACAGCCGTCCACCACCGTGGAACAAGGGCGCCAGCAGCAACACACCCCAGAGAAACTGCTGATAGAGTGCGGCCCCGTGCAGATCCGGGTAGGAGATCACCGCGACGATGTTGTAGACGAACAGCACCAGTGCGGTGAAACGGGTCGCCAGACCCGCGGCCAGGGCGGCCGAGAAGATTACCTCCACCAGCATCCCCAGCCAGGCTGCGACCAGCGGCGGCAGCAGCGGTACGTGGTAGACGTACTCGAACAGGGCCACCGTGGAATCCATGCTCGCCAGCTTGCTCAGGCCCGCGTCCCAAAACACCTTGGCCAGCACCAGACGGATGACGAGGTCGCCCAGAGGGTCGAAGAAGTCCAACACCCGGCCGCCCTTGCGGGTGAGGGCGACAACAAATTCCAGTCCGCGCATCATTTCGCCTCCTCAGCGGCCACCGGCCGCCACTCCGCGATCACGTTGCGGGCGACCAGGCGGTGCAACCACTCGCCCACGTCCAGCGCCGCCTCCTCGCTCCAGGCCTGGTCACAGGCCTCGTCGAAGGTCCCGCCCAGGCGGAACGTCTCCAGCATCCGCAAGACGCCGGCCGGAATCTCTTCCGTGCGCACGAGATCCTCGCCGTCGCGCCACACAAGTACCCGTTGGCCACCGCCGTGCAGGTCGACCGGCGGTGCGTCGTCCTCATCACCTTCCGCCGCGGCCCGTGCCATGTGCCAGATCGCCAGCAGCGGCCACGGCGACTGCAGCCAGCCGGCCGCCGGCGCCAGGCGGAAACGCAGTCGGCCGAAGTCCGCCTCCGGCAATGCAGCCAAACCGGCGAAGTCGAACGGCCTCGGGTCGGCGGCGAGCAGCACCGTGCGCTGCAGCCACTCCAGCCGCGCCACGTCGGGCAGATAGGCGAGCGCTTCGAACTCCGGGACCAGAGCCAGGAACCCGGGCAGTGCCGTGCCCAGTTCGTGCAGGTCGCCGGAGCGGGACGGATGGGTGGTGAGGTAACGCTGCACCAACCCCTCGAAACAGTCCTCGCCAAGCAGCCCACAGACGGCCGGAAAGGCACCGCGCAAGGCGTCGAACGCGTTGCCCTGCAGGTTATTGCGGTAGATCGCCGTGGCGACCTCGGCGCTCAGCCTGGCCTCGTCCAGTTCGGGGATCATCCCCGTTCCGAACACGGCGTCGGCGGTGGCGGTCTGCAATTCACGCAGCGCGGGCATCGGCGGCCTCCATACGGGTGCGGGCCCTGCCCGCCTCGGCGAGCAGGCCGTCGAGGGACGGCAAATCGCTGTCCCATTCGATCAGGGTCGGGTAACGGCCGAGACGGGCCAGCGCGGCGTCAAAGAGGGCCCAGACCTGCGCGCTCACGTGCCGGCTGTGGGTATCCACCAGAACCTCGCGGCCGGCCACCGACTGCACGCTGTAACCGGCCAGGTGGACCTCGCCGACCGCCTGCGGCGGGATCGCCGCCAGATAGTCCAGCGGATCGAAGCCGTGGTTGACCGCGTTCACGTACAGGTTGTTGATGTCCAGCAGAATGCCGCAGCCGCTGCGCGCGGCCGCCGCGGCGAGGAAGTCCCACTCGGGATAGTCGGCGTCGCGGTATTGCAGGTAGGCCGACAGGTTTTCGATCAGGATCGGCCGCTGCAGACGCTCCTGCACCGCGTCGATATGGGCGCAGACGTGGCCCAGCGCCTCCTCCGTATACGGCAGCGGCAGCAGGTCGTTGAGGAAACGGCCGTCCGCCGTCTGGCCCCACGACAGGTGTTCGGAAACCAGGCAGGGCTCGACCCGTTCGACCAAGGCCGCCAGCTTGTCCAGGTGCGTCTGCGCAAGGGGCGCTGCCGCACCCAGGCCGAGGCCGACGCCGTGCAGGCTGACCGGGTAGTCGGCGCGCACCCGCTGCAGGGTATGCAGCACCGGCCCGCCGTCGGCGAAGAAATTCTCGCTGTGCACCTCCACCCAGCCGATGTCCGGCCTGGTGGCGAGAAACGCCTCATGGTGCGGCGCGCGCAGGCCGATGCCGGCCGTGACCGGTGCCTCTGCCGCCGCGGGATGACGATTCGAATTCATAACGACTCCTTGGCGCGGTTGCTCCGCCCGGGACCGTTGCCCCGGGGCGGAGCCGCACCGTCGATTACATGCCCGGCTTGGTGCTGCCGCCGTCCAGCTTGCTGCACACCCCCTTGGGCACCAGCACGAAGGACTGCGGATCGCGCGCCTTGCTCGCCTGGCCGGCGCAGGCGTGGTCCGAGGAACCGCAGTCGTTCTTGTGCACGGCGTTGACGCCGTAGCACTTTTCCATGGAAGCCGCATTGGCCACCGTCGCCACACCCGTGGCCCCGAGAGCCAGCAGGCCCACCACTGCACTGTTGATCGCACGACGCTTTGCATTCATGGGGTAAATCTCCTTTGAGTTGGTTGCTCGAGGGCACAAAGTGGCGCCCTCACCAACTCAGTCGCTGGCCGGCGGCGGATCCTTACAAAGTTTCGGAAATATTTTTCTTGGTGGATTTGCCCGCGCGTCTATCACCCCACGCCGGGCGCCATTTCGTGGGGGCGACCGCCCGGCCGCGAACTTCAGCGCCCGGCGCAGCCCCTCCCTGCCGGGCGCCCGTTGCTGCGGGAAAAACGCAGCCGCACCGCCGAGGATCTGCCGGAGCCGGCTCCGCGACCTGCTCCACCTCCTCGCCGACGGGGAACGCGAGCACAGGAGGGAGCGGAAACGGCACTGCGCGGAGACGTCAACGGCACCAACGTCCAAGCAGCGCCCTCGATAGGCGGTGGACACCCGCCGCGGTCGCGGTCACCATCCCAAGCCGGGACAACGGCACGGGCGGCATCGGGAGACGACATTGACGGGCACAGGAAGCGGCTGGATCGGAGACTGGAGCCCGGGCATCGGCGACCCCTCGATCGTCGGCTGGGTCACGGTCGTCGCCTACTTCGTGGCGGCCTGGCTCTGCTGGCAGGCGCGACGCGGCGCCATTGACTCGGCCAGCCACGCCTCGCGCCGGAGCGCCGCCCTCTGGACCACCTTCACCCTCGGCCTGCTCTTTCTCGGAATCAACAAGCAGCTCGACCTGCAGACCGCACTCACCGAGGTGGGCCGTAGCTTGGCCCACGCCCACCACTGGTATGCCGAGCGGCGCAAGCTGCAGATCGCCTTCATCGGCGCCATCGGCCTCGGCGGCACGCTGTTCTTCCTGTTCCTGCTGGTCGCCGCCCGGCGCGAACTGCGCCGCATGCTGATCGCCCTGGTGGGCATCGCCGAACTCGGCTGCTTCGTTCTGATCCGCGCGGCCTCCTTCCACCACGTGGACCGCTTCATCGGCACCAGCGTATTCGGCGTGCGCATGAACTGGCTGCTGGAACTGGGAGGCATCGCCCTGGTGGCCGTGGGTGCCCGCGCCTATGTGCGCAGCGGAAGGTTCCTGGCCGGCAGGGTGACCGGGCGGGAACGCGCTTAAGCTGGCCTACCCTCTGCAACTGCCTCCGGCGCCGTGGTCCGACGCGGCCTAACGCTGCCCCTGCTTGTGCCAGAACTCGTCCGCCAGATCCCGCAGGCCGTTGGCCAACCCGGTCATCATGGCGCTGGCCTCGGCGGTGTCGTGCGCCGCCGCCAGGGTCTGTTCCGAGGTGTCGCGGATCGAGGTGACGCTGCGGTTGATCTCCTCGGAGACCGCGCTCTGCTCCTCCACCGCGGAGGCGATGGTCATGCTCATGTCCTTGATCCGCTCTACCGCCCCGGCGATGGTGTCGATGGAGCGGGCCGCCGAGGTCGCCTGTTCGACGCTGCCCATCGCCTGCTCCCGGCTCGCCCCCATCACCGCCACCGCCTCGCGGGTGCCGGCCTGCAGGGTCTCGATCATGCCCTGAATCTGCACAGTCGATTCGTTGGTGCGGGCCGCCAGGCTGCGCACCTCGTCGGCGACCACGGCGAAACCGCGCCCCTGCTCACCGGCCCGGGCCGCCTCGATGGCCGCGTTCAGGGCCAGCAGGTTGGTCTGTTCCGAGACCCCGCGGATCACGTCTAGAATCAGGCTTATCTCCTGGCTGTTGCTCTCCACCTCGGCGATCACCTGCGAGGCGCGCTCGACCTCCTGGGCCAGGCGCTCGATCGACGCCGAGGCGGAGGCCACCACGCCGCGGCCGCTATGGGCCTCGTCCATGGCCTTTTCCGCCGACTCGGCGGTGAGTTGGGCGTTGCTCGCCACCTCCTGAATGCTGGCCGCCATTTCGGTGATCGCGGTGGCCACCTGATCGGTCTCCGCGTACTGGCGCTGAACGCTGTCGTTGGTGGTCTCGATGCTCGCACTCAGGCCGCCGGCGCTCTCGGAAAGTCTCTTGGCGTCGTCGGATATGCGCCCCACCACACCGCCGGTTTCCGAGCCCAGCATCTTCAGGGCCAGCAACAGCGAGCCGACCTCGTCGTTGCGCCCCGTGTAGATGTGGCGTGCGACAGGGTTGTCGGTGACCTGGCGCGCGGCGGCAACCGCGCGGCTCAGGGGCCGGAGGATCAGGTAGGCG
>CAZMMH010000081.1:5118-8756 GCA_964567315.1 uncultured Gammaproteobacteria bacterium | reverse complement strand
GCGATCCGCGAGCGCATGCTGCTCACCTACGACATTGTCCACACCGCCGATCCCTTCGATCTGGACGAGCTGGCCCAGGAATACAGCGCCAAGGCGCGCGACTTCATCCGCGCCCGCGACAAGCTGCTGGCCCTGCGCCTGACCGACGGCCAGCGGGCCCAGATCGAGCGGCAGCGCGGCCTGCTCGCGGTGGCGCAGAAGATCCTCAATTCGGTGGTGGAGCGGGCCCGCAACGGCAGCGTCGCCGATGCCGGCGAACTGATCCACCGGGCGCGGCTGGCCAACGAAAAGGTGCTGCACGAACTGCAGGTGATGCGCGACGAGCAGACCCGGCTGGCCCAGAAGGAACTGCTGCGGTCCACCGCCGTCTACCACCACTCGCGGGAGCGGGTGTTGCTGCTGGCGGCGGTGGCCCTCTGCCTGAGCACCCTGGTGATCGGCTTCATCGTCTGGCGCATCGTCTCCCAGGGACGTGCCCTGGCGCTGGCCAATCAGGCCCTGGAGAGCGCCAACCAGGGCCTGGAGCAGCGGGTGGAGCGGCGTACCCAGGAGCTGATGGCGACCCGCGCGGAGAACATGCGCATGGGGGCCGAGCTGGACGTCGGCCGGCGTCTGCAGCAGATGCTGCTGCCGTCGGCGGAGGAACTGGGCCAGGTGCGCGAGCTGGAGATCGCCGCCTTCATGGAGCCGGCGGCCGAGGTGGGCGGTGACTACTACGATGTGCTGCCCCATGCCGACGGCCTGCGCATCGGCATCGGCGACGTCACCGGCCACGGCCTGGAGAGCGGGGTGGTGATGCTGATGACCCAGAGCGCCCTGCGCACCCTGCCGGCAGAGAGCGGCGGCGACATGGCCGAGCTGCTGGAGACCCTCAACCGGACCATCTTCAACAACGTGCAGCGCATGGGCGGGGAGAAGTTCCTGAGTCTGGCGATCCTCGACTACCAGGCGCTGCCGGAGGGCGGCGAGGTCCGCGGCCGGCTGCGCCTGGCCGGCCAGCACGAATCGCTGATCCTTCTCCGTGCCGACGGCCATACCGAGGTCTACGACACCGACTCCCTCGGTTTTCCCATCGGTCTGGTGGACGAGGTGGCGTCGTTCGTCGACGTGCTGCAGCTGGAGCTGCGCCGCGGCGACACCGCGGTGCTGTACACCGACGGCATCACCGAGGCGGCCGACGAGGAGCACCGCCTCTACGGCCTGGACCGCCTCTGCGAGGTGCTGCGCAACCACGTGGCGGAAGAGGTCGAGGCGATCAAGCAGGCGGTGATCGCCGACGTCAAGCGCCATATCGCTCACCAGACCCTGTTCGACGACCTCACCCTGGTGCTGCTGCGCCAGCGCTGAGGCAGCGCCTCATTTCCGGTCGGTGGAGTCGGCGGGTGCCGGGTTGAGCAGTTGGGCCGCGATCGGCTTGCTCTCCTCGCCGAAGTAGATCGAGCGGTGCGGGAAGGGGATCTCGATGCCCGCGGCGTCGAAGCGGTGTTTGAGACGGCGGCGGTATTCGCGGCCCACGTCCCACTGCTTGATCGGCCGGGTGCGCAGGCGGCCCTTGATGACCACCGCCGAGTCGGCGAACTGGTCCACCCCGAACACCTCCACCTCGTCCACCATCAGCGGGCCGAACTTGGGGTCGGCGCGCAGCTCGGCGCCCACCTCGCGCATCAGTGCCATCACCCGGTCCACATCCTCCTTGTAGGCGACGCCGATGTCGAAGACGTAGGCCGACCACTCGCTGGTCAGGTTGGACAGGGTGGTGATGGTGCCGTTGGGAAACACGTGCACCGAGCCGGCGAGGTCGCGCAGGACGATGGTGCGGAAGTTGATTCGCTCCACCAGCCCGCCGGTGCCGTTGACCACCGCCACGTCGCCTATCCGCACCTGGTTCTCGAGGATGATGAAGAAGCCGGCGATCACGTCGCGCACCAGGTTTTGGCCGCCGAAGCCCACCGCCAGGCCGGCGATGCCGGCGCTGGCGAGGATCGGCCCGATCTCCACCCCCATCTCCCGCAGCACCACCAGGGCGGTGACCACCCAGACCATGATGACGACGCCCTGGCGCAGCAGCCGGATCAGGGTATCGGCACGCTTTTCCGCCTCGCTCGGCACGTCGCCGGCCTCCTTGCCGCGGTCGATCAGGCGGTTCTCGAGGCGCCCCAGGCCCACGCGGGCGAAGGCCAGGGCGACCCGGGCGATGACCAGGATCAACAGGATCCTCAGGGCGTTGAACATCAGGCTGGTCCAGCTGATCTGCTGGATGAAATGGTCGACGAGATCCATCCTCGGTCTCCTGTGACGGTGGCGGTATGGTGCCGGCAGGGGAGGGGCGTGCGCCGCTCAGCGGCGGCGTGCCCTCAAAGCACTATCAAGGTAGCAAACCAGAGGAACATGCCCATGCTAATGACGTCGGTGGCGGTGGTGAGGAAGATGCTCGAGGCGGTGACCGGGTCGGCCCCGGCCTTCTCCAGCGCCAGCGGCACCAGCACGCCGGAGATGCCGGCCACCACGCAGCTACCGATCATGGCCATGAATACCACCAGCCCGAGGCTGAAGGCCACCGGGCTGTGGTTGAACACGGCGTAGCCGTACATCGCCGCGCCGGCCACCAGCCCCACCAGGGCGCCGTTGGCCACGCCCAGCAGGGCCTCCTTGAGGGCGACGAAGCGGAAGGCGCCCTTCTTCAACTCGCCCAGGGTCATGCCGCGCAGGGTGATGGCCAGGGACTGGCTGCCGGTGTTGCCGGCCTGGCCGGCCAGCACCGGCAGGAACACCGCCAGCAGCACCACCTTGTCGATGGTGCCTTCGAACAGGCCGACCACGAAGGCGGCGAGGAAGGCGGTGAGCAGGTTGATCTGCAGCCAGGGGTGGCGGAAGCGGAAGCTGGTCTTCCAGTGGGTGTGCAGGTGCTCCTCCTTCTCCACACCGACCATGCGTCCGCTCTGTGCGGTGAGCTGGAAGGCGTGCTCCTCGAACAGCACGTGACCCTGGACCAGGCCGATCAGGCGGCGCCCGGCGTCGCATACCGGGTAGGCCGGATAGTGGCGCTGGAGCATTGCCTGCATGGCGTCGCTGACCTTGATCTCCGGGGTGAAGTAGAAGGGGTTGTCGAGCATGATCTCCGACAGCCGCTGCCCGCGTTCCGCGAGCAGCAGGTCGCGCATCACCACCAGACCGATCAGGCGCTGTTCGGCGTCGGTCACGTAGGCGTAGGTGAACAGGTGGTCGCGGGCCAGTTCGCGGATGCTGTCGATGCAGTCGGCCACCGAGGTGTCGCCGGAGAAGACCGCGCTGACTGGCTCCATCAGCCGGCCGAGGCTCTCCTCGGGGTAGTTCTGGTTCTGTTCCCACTGATTGCCGGCGCCGGTGGCGACCCGGCTGGCGATGGCGGCCGTGCGGTGGTCGGGGAAGTGGTTGAGCAGCTTGATCGTCAACGCCGGAGGCAGGCGGTTGAGCACCGCCACCACGGTGTCGTCGTCCTCGTCGTCCAGCAGGTTGACCGCGTCCATCGGCGCGCGCCGGCGCACCGACTCCACCAGCGCGTCCAGCTGTTCGGGGTCACGGGGTTGAGGGGTCTCGGGCATGACGGCTTCCTGATTCTTGTTGTTGTGATAACTGGCGACTTTATCAGGAGTTTTGCC
>CAZMMH010000081.1:0-5018 GCA_964567315.1 uncultured Gammaproteobacteria bacterium | reverse complement strand
CGTGGATCACCCGCAGGCGGAACCCGACCCGCACGTAGCCGCCGCCGCGGGGGGCGGTCGGCCCCATGGGGCCTCGAAGGTGGTGCCGGGATCGGCGTCGGCGGCGCTGTGTACGGAGCGGCCACCCCTGGAGACGTTGTGGCGCCACAGCTCGACGCTGCTGCCGTCGGAGGGCTGCAGACGGACCTTGCGCCGGGTGCGCAGGCGGGGCTGTTCGCGTCGTTCGTGGGGGGCTGTCGCTGGAGCGGCGGCGCGCAGAGGACGGTCCAAGCCGGCGGCTGGAGGGGGTGCCTTGATCGCGTCGGCGGATGCCTTGACAGGCGCGTCGGCGGCGCTAGAATCGGCACTTAGTTGAGCAACTAACTTAATCGCTGACATGAACCGATGCGGCAACAAGCGTGAGCGACTGGTGGACGCCGCCAGGGCGCTGATCCACCGACAGGGGTTCGGCCGTACCACCCTGGCGGAGATCGCCCAGGAGTCGGCGGTGCCGGTGGGCAACGTTTACTACTACTTCAAGACCAAGGATGACCTGGCCGCGGCGGTGATCGCCCAGCACCTGGAGGAGTTTCGGGCCTTCGCCCGGGAGTGCGAACGGGATCCCAGTCCGCGGGCCCGCCTCCACCGTATGCTCGACCTGCCCCTCGGCTACGCCCAGGAGATCGCCGAGTTCGGCTGCCCGGTGGGCAGCCTGGCCCAGGAGCTGGCCAAGGGTGAGGGGCGCTCGCCGCTGGCCGACCGCATCGACGCCACCCTGCGCGAGAAACTCGACTGGGTGATCGAGCAGTTCCACCTGATGGGCCGCGCGGACGCGGAGGAGCTGGGTATGCAGGCCTTTGCCACGGTACAGGGAAGTATGGAACTTACCTATGCGCTGCACGATCCGAAGGTGATTGGTACCCAGATTCGCCGCCTGCGCGAGTGGCTGGCGACCCTCTGAGCCCTGCAGCGCGGCGCGTGATGACACGTAAAGGAACCGAAATGTTCGATCCCAACGAACTTGAAAGCATCCGCCAGCGGGCCTTCGACCTGGCCGCGCAGCCCGGTCTGCCCACCACCTGGCGCGTGGCCCTCACCAGCCTGGCGATGGATGCCACGGCCCTGGGCGCCCTGGTCAACGCCTGCACCCTGGCCCGTGCCCGCGGCGAGAGCGAGAACTGCCCCGATCCCGTGGGCTGAATCCGGCCGTCGTCTCAGCCCGCCGCCCCGCCCCCGGGCGGCGGGAGCAGGTCGTCGAGGTCCCGGCGCACCGGTTCGAAGTCCCCGCGATAGGGTTCCGCATTCCCGTAGTCGAAGCAGCGGTCGCAGCGTGAGTGCATGCCGCCGGGCCGGCGTGCGTGTTTGCGCGGGCAGCAGTCCTGCCCGCTGCGCGCGCCGATCTCCGTGGCGCAGGGGGCAGGCCGTTGAATTCGCAGGGCAGTTGAGCTTCTCGGTCACCTTCGGGCAGGCGCGAAGCTGCCGCTCCGTGACGACGTGGGCGGAGCGGCGCACCGTCGGTATCCGGCAGAGCGGAAAGCGGATCCGGTGGTGGACGCTGATTGCCGGATCGAGCGCCAGCGGCAGTGCGGCCCGGATCAGCGGGCCGATCGCAAGGTGGCGCCGGCGCACTTGGGCGTCGAATTGGCCCCGCACTTTCCGCACCCCGTAGAGGAACTCTTCGCCCTTCTTTTCGAGTTCCGTCAGGCGGCATGGCATGCCCCGCGCTGCCGGATGGCGTCCAGCAGTTCCCGCAACTTGGCGTTCAAGGGACCCCCGTGTGTGGACCCACGGGCGGCGCCTGACCCAACTCATACCCGCCCACCGGCATCCGGCAAGGCGCGCCCCGGATGACACGTTTCGGGGCGCATGTTAAACATGGCGTCTGGCCGAGTGCGCGAGGCGTACGCTGTTCGGCGGGAGGCGGGTGATGATGGCGGGTTTCCTGGGCAGCCACATGGATATCGTGTTCCTTATCTATGGGGCCGCCTTTGTTGCGCTCGGCGGTGCGATTCTGCTGCAGCCGCGCCGCGACAGCCGCTACCGCCTGGCCGACCTGCTCTGGTTGCTGGGCGTCTTCGGCCTGCTTCACGGGCTGTCCGAATGGCTGGATCTCGCCCGCCTGCTCCACGGGCCGTCGCCGTTCCTCGACCTGATGCGCGGCGGTTTGTTGCCCCTCTCCCTGTTTTTCCTGCTGGAGTTCGGCCGCCGGCTGATGCGCGCGGCGATCGTTGCCGGTGCCCTGCCGGACCTGCCGCTGCCCCTGTTCGGGCCGTGGCTCTATCTGCCGGCGCTGGTCGCCCTGGGTCTGGCCATGCTCCAGGCGCCGGAGCCCCGGCCGCTGCTGGGCATACTGAGCCGTTATCTGCTCGGCCTGCCCGGAGGTCTGCTGGCCGGGGTCGGCCTGATCTTCTACTGGCGCAGCGAGGCCCGCCGCAGCGGCGCGCCCGAGATCGGCGGCAGTGTCCGCCTGCTGGGCTGGACCCTGGTGGCCTATGGTGTGCTTGGCGGCGCGGTGGTTCCCGCCGCCGGCTTCCTGCCGGCCAGTCTGATCAACTACCCCAACTTCATCGCCCTGTTCGGCCTTCCGGTGCAGCTGCCGCGCGCCGTCTGTGCGGTGCTGGCGGCCTATGCGCTGATGCGGATCCTGCGCATCTTTTACTGGGAGCAGCGCGACAGCCTGCAGAACGCCCTGCGGGTGGCCCGCGGCGCCCTCGCCGACCAGCGGCGCCTGGCACGTCAGAACGGCCAGATCCTGGCGGCCGCGGCGGAGGGCATCCTCGGCCTCGACCGGGAGATGCGCATCACCTTTGCCAACCCGGCCGCGGCGGACCTGTTCGGCTGGCCCGGCGGGGCCCTGGTCGGCCGTCCCCTGGCCCGCTTCGCGCGGGAGGTGACCACGGACGGCCGCGCCCTGGAACCGGCCGAGTACCCGATCTACACCACCCTGCGGGACGGGGTGCCCTGCAGCGTGACCCACGACCACCTGTGGCATCGTGGTGAGCAGCCGTTTCCGGTCGAATACAGCTGCACCCCCGTGGTCGAGGAGGGGCGCCGCGCCGGCGCGGTGGTCAGCTTCCGCGACGTGGGCGCACGTCTCTCCCAGGAGACGCGGCTCAAACGTCTCAACCGCACCTACGTGGTGCTCAGCAGCTGCAACCGCAGCCTCGTCGGCGCCGAGGACGAGAGCCGCCTGCTGGCCGACAACTGCCGGATCCTGGTGGAGCTGGGCGGCTACCGCTTCGTCTGGGTCGGCTACGCCCGCGACGGCGAGGGCCACCCGGTCGAGCCGGCGGCCCAGGCCGGCGCCGGCGCCGGCTATCTCGACCAGCTGGTGGTCACCTGGGACGACAGCCCCAGCGGCCACGGCCCGGTCGGCAGCGCGATCCGCACCGGCCAACCGGTGACCATCGACGACCTGGAACAGGAGACCGGCGTTGCCCAGTGGCGCGAGGCGGCCCTGGCCCGGGGCTTTCGCTCGGTGATAGCCCTGCCGCTGCGGGCCGCCGGCTGCACCTTCGGCGCGCTGGCCATCTATGCCGCCGAGGCCAACGCCTTCGACGTGACCGAACTGGCCCTGCTGCGGGAGTTGGCCGACGACATCGCCTTCGGCATTCACACCCTGCGCGAGCGCGCCGCGCGGCGCCAGGCCGAGGGCATGCTGGAGGTGCATACCCGGGTGGTCGAGAGTAGCTTCGACGGGGTGATGATCAGCGACGCGCGGCAGCCGGACCACCCCCTGATTTACGTCAATCCCGCCTTCGAAGCGATCACCGGCTATCCCGCCGCGGAGGTACTCGGGCGCAATCCGCGCTTCCTGCGCGGCGACGACCTGCGCCAGCCCGAGCTGGAGACCCTGCGCAACGCGGTGCGCGGGCGCCTGGCGACCACCGTGGTGCTGCGCAACTATCGCAAGGACGGCTCGCTGTTCTGGAACGAGCTGCACGTGGCGCCGGTGACCGACGCCGCCGGTGAGCTGAGCCATTTCGTCGGCATCATCAACGATGTCACCGAACAGCGCAGCTACGAGGCCCAGCTCGAATTCCGCGCCCAGCACGACGAGCTCACCGGACTGCCCAACCGCAACCTGATGCACGACCGCCTGCGTCAGGCGATCGCCCAGGCCCAGCGCCAGGGGCAGGGGGTGGCGGTCCTGTTTCTCGACCTCAACGAATTCCGCCGGGTCAACGACGCCCTCGGCCACGGCGCCGGCGACCGCGCCCTGCAGCAGATCGCCGAGCGCCTCGTCAGCCGGGTGCGCGACGGCGACACCGTCGCCCGGCAGAGCGGTGACCAGTTCGTCAGTGTGCTGGTGAACCCGGAGGGGCCGGAGCAGATCAGCGCCGCTGCGCGGCGGCTGCTGGCCAGCATCGCCGAGCCGCTGCAGGTGGATGGTCAGGAGTTCTGCCTCACCGGCAGTATCGGCGTGGCCCTCTATCCCGCCGACGGTCCCGATGCCGAGACCCTGCTCAAGAACGCCCACGCCGCGGTCTATCACGCCAAGGCCCGGGGGCACAGCGACGTGCAGTTCTACAGCGAGGAGTTCAACGTCCGCTCCATGGAGCGGCTGGTGCTGGAGCGCCAGTTGCGCGCGGCCCTCGACAACGACCAGCTGGAACTGCACTACCAGCCCCAGGTGGACCTGGCCAGCGGCGCGGTGTTCGGCTTCGAGGCCCTGCTGCGCTGGCGCCACCCCGAACTCGGGCTGGTGCCGCCGGCGCGTTTCATCCCGCTGGCCGAGCAGACCGGCCTGATCGTTCCGATCGGCGAATGGGTGCTGCGCAGCGCCTGCCGCCAGAATCGCGCCTGGCAGGATGCGGGGCTGCCGCCGGTGGTGGTGGCGGTCAACCTTTCGGTCTCCCAGCTGCGCCAGCCCGAACTGGAGCGGCTGGTGGAGCGGATCCTGGCCGAGGCCGGGCTCGAGGCGCGCTACCTGGAGCTGGAGCTGACCGAGAGCATGCTGATGGAGGATCCGGAGGAGATGTACCGGAAACTGGGCCAGTTGCGCCGGGTCGGCGTGACCCTGTCGATCGACGACTTCG
>CAZMMH010000080.1:0-8766 GCA_964567315.1 uncultured Gammaproteobacteria bacterium | reverse complement strand
AGGTGCCGCCGCTGCTGAGCAAGGCGCTGGTGGCGGTGGAAGACCGTCACTTCTATCAGCACTTCGGCATCTCGCCGTCCGGCATTGCGCGCGCCGTGTGGGCCAACCTGCGCGCTGGCCAGGTGGTCCAGGGCGGCAGCACCATCACCCAGCAGCTGGTGAAGAATTTCTACCTGAGCAACGCCCGCACCCTGTCGCGCAAGGCCAACGAGGCCATCATGGCCATCCTGCTGGACGCCCACTACAGCAAGGACGAAATCCTCGAGACCTACATGAACGAGGTCTACCTGGGCCAGGGCCGGGCGCGGGCGATTCACGGCTTCGGCCTGGCCGCGGAGTTCTATTTCGACCGGCCGGTGGAGAGCCTGAAGCTGCCCCAGATCGCCCTGCTGGTGGGCCTGGTCAAGGGACCCTCCTACTACGACCCCAGGCGCCACCCGCGGCGTGCCACGGAGCGGCGCAACGTGGTCCTGGAGGTGATGGCGCAGCAGGGCCTGATCTCGGACCGGGAGGCCGTGGCCGCCAAGCGCGCGCCGCTGGGAGTGAGCCGTCTCGCCGGCAGCGGGCTCGGCCGCTTCCCGGCCTTCCTCGGCCTGGTCAAGGCGCAGCTGCGGCGTGACTACCGGGAGAAGGACCTGACCACCGAAGGGCTGCGCATCTTCACCACCCTGGATCCGTGGGTCCAGCACGATGCGGAGACCGCCCTGAGCAGCCGCCTCGACCACATCGAACGCGCCTACCGGATGCCGGCCGGGCGTCTCCAGGGGGCGGTGGTGGTGACCGGGGTCGAGGGCGGCGAGGTGCTGGCGGTGGTGGGTGACCGCAATCCGACCTACGCCGGCTTCAACCGGGCCCTGGACGCGGTGCGTCAGGTGGGTTCGCTGATCAAGCCGGCGGTCTATCTCACCGCCCTCAAGCAGCCCTCCCGCTCCACCCTGGCGACCCTGCTCGACGACACTCCCTTCAGCTACCGCAATCCCGACGGCAGCAGCTGGACGCCGCACAACTACGACCGCAAGTACCACGACCGGGTGCCGCTCTACCTGGCCCTGGCCCACTCCCTGAACGTGGCCACGGCGCGCATGGGTGTGGGCCTGGGGGTCGCCAACGTGATCGAGACCCTGCGCCGCCTGGGCATTCAGCGCGAGCTCAAGCCCTATCCGTCGCTGCTGCTCGGGGCGGCGGCCATGAGCCCGCTGGAGGTGACCCAGATGTACCACACCCTGGCCAGCGGCGGCTTCCGCACCCCGCTGCGCTCCATTCGCGCGGTGCTGGACGCCCACGGCCAGGCCCTGTCGCGCTACCCGCTGCAGGTGCAGGAGACCGAGCCGGCGGCGCCGGTCTACCTGGTGGACACCGCCATGGAGCACGTCCTCAGCGAGGGCACGGCGCGCAGCGCCGGCGCCGCCCTGGGCGGTCTCAAGCTGGCCGGCAAGACCGGCACCACCGACGACCTGCGCGACTCCTGGTTCGCCGGCTTCGGCGGCGACCGGGTGGCGGTGGTCTGGGTCGGGCGGGACGACAACCGGCCGGCCGGCCTCACCGGCGCCAGCGGTGCGCTTGGCGTCTGGACCGACCTTATGCGCCGGCTGGGGCCCGAGCCCGTGGCCCTGCCGGTCCCCGACAACATCACCACCGCCTGGATTCAGCCGGCCACGGGCAAACGCACGGACAGGCTCTGCCGGGGTGCCGTAGAATTGCCCTTCATCCGCGGCAGCGAGCCGTCTTACGGCGGTCCCTGTGTGGGCAACACGCTGGATTCCGCGCTCGAATGGGTCAAGGGGGTCTTCAAGGGCCATGATTGAACGACAGTTGAAGGGAGTGCTGCGAAGCGCGCCGCTGCTGGCGCTGCTGCTGGCCGGCTGCGCCGGTATCGGTGGCGGCGGGTCGCCGGGGAACGATCGTGCCTACCCGGTGTGGGAGAGCCGCGACAACGGCATTGCGGTGGCCGAGGGGTCCGACGCCTCGGCGCCGGAGCGGGTCGCCTCGCTGCCCTCGGGTGCCGAGTCCAAACCGACCCGCAGCGCGGTGATCGAACTGATGCAGCGTGCCCGCCGCGAGGCCGACGCCGGGCGGCCCGATGGCGCGGCCGAGGCGCTGGAGCGGGCCCTGCGAATCGAACCGCGCAATCCGGTGCTGTGGCACAACCTGGCGGTGGTGCGCATGCGGCAAAAGCGTTGGTCCCAGGCGGAGAATCTGGCCCGCCGTTCTCTCAGCTATGCCGCCGGCGACCGGCGTCTGCAGCGGCGCAACTGGGAGCTGGTGGCCGCTGCCCGCCGTGCCCAGGGCGATCCCGCCGGGGCGCGCGTGGCCGAACGGCGGGCGGCGGCGCTCGACTGAGCCCTCGCGGGTGCGAAGCCGTGCTGCACTGTGTCACAATCGTGACGTTCCGCACACATTGACGTTGGCCCCCCAGGGAGTTGTCTTGGCGATATATTCCGTCGATTCGCTGATCGCCAAGGCGCGCCGCATCGCCGCCGATTACCGGCGGGCGACGGGCAAGGCCATGGCCGGCGTGAGCGGCGAAATCGCCCTGCACGATGCCGCGCGCCTGCTCGACCTGGAGCTGGTCAAGGAGGGGCCGGGCGGCTACGACGCCGTCGGCCGCGGCAGCCGCGAGGGGCAGCGGGTGCAGATCAAGTCGCGGGTCATCTTCGACGAGGGCAAGTCGGGCCAGCGCATCGGCCAGCTCAAGGTGGAAAAGGCCTGGGATCTGCTGCTGCTGGTGCTGCTCGACGCCGACTACGAACCCTTCGAGATCTGGGAGGCGGATCGCGCCGAGGTCGACGAGGCCCTGACCGAGAGCAGCTCGCGCAAGAACCGCGGCGCCATCTCCGTGGCCCGCTTCCGCCACATTGCCCGCCTGGTCTGGACCCAAGAGGAGGGGGCGATCGAGGACGAGCTCTGGGAAAACCGCCATGAGTGAACCGGGTCACGCGCCATTTGCGCCGCTGCTCGACAGCGGTGAGGCCCTGGCCGCCGACGGGCCGCTGGCGCGTCACATCGACGGCTTTGCCGTGCGCCCCGAGCAGCAGGCGATGGCCGCGGCGGTGGAGCGGGCTCTGGCGGAGCGCGGCCGGCTGGTGGCGGAGGCCGGCACCGGCACCGGCAAGACCTTCGCCTACCTGGTGCCGGCGCTGCTCTCGGGGATGAAGGTGGTGGTCTCCACCGGTACCCGCACCCTGCAGGACCAGCTGTTCCACCGCGACCTGCCCATGGTCCGCGAGGCCCTGGAACTGCCCCTGCAAGCCGCCCTGCTCAAGGGACGGGCCAACTACCTCTGCCCCCACCGGCTCGCGGTCGGCGCCAGCGAGGCGCGCCTGAGCAGCGCCGCCCAGGTGGCCGACCTGGAGCGCATCCGGCGCTGGGCCGAAACCACCCGCCGCGGTGATATCGCCGAGGTGGGCGGGGTGGCCGAGGATTCGCCTCTGTGGCCCCAGGTCACCTCCACGGTGGACAACTGCCTGGGCCAGGAGTGTCCGGAGTATGCCGGCTGCTTCGTGCTCAAGGCGCGGCGCGAGGCCCAGGAGGCGGAGCTGGTGGTGGTCAACCACCACCTGCTGTTCGCGGACATGGTGCTCAAGGAGGAGGGCTTCGGCGAACTGCTGCCGGGGGCCGACGCCTTCATCCTCGACGAGGCCCACCAACTGCCGGAGGTGGCCTCGCTGTTCTTCGGCCAGTCCCTCGGCAGCCGCCAGCTGATCGAGCTGGCCCGCGACAGCGAAGGGGAGCACCTCAAGGAGTGCGGCGGGCGCGAGGCACTGCCCGCGAGTCTCGACGGCCTGCAGAAGGCGGTGCGCGACCTGCGCCTGGCCTTCGGCATGGATTCGCGCCGTGGCGCCTGGCGTGAGCTGGCCGGCGAGATGGTGGTGCGGAGCCGGCTGGCGGCGGTGGAGGAGGCCCTGGGCGATCTCGCCGGCTGGCTCGCTGCCCAGAGCGAGCGCAGCAAGGGGCTGGAGAGCTGCGCCCGCCGGGCCCAGGAGCTGCAGGCGCGCCTGGGCCTGCTGACCGGTCCGGCCGACGACAGCTGGATTCAGTGGTTCGAGACCCGGCCGCGCAGCTTCACCCTCTACCTCACCCCGCTGGAGGTGGCCGGACCGTTCCAGGAACGCATGCAGCGCCAGCCGGCGGGCTGGATCTTCACCTCGGCGACCCTGGCCGTGGGCGACTCCTTCGACCATTTCGCGGCCCGCCTCGGCCTGGACGAGGCCGAGACCCTGCGGGTCGACAGCCCCTTCGACTATGCCCGCAACGCGCTGCTCTATGTGCCGTCCGGGCTGCCGGAGCCAAGCGCACGCCACTATACCGAGGCGGTGCTGGAGGCGGCCCTGCCGGTGCTCGAGGCAAGCCGCGGCCGCGCCTTCCTGCTCTTCACCAGCCACCGCGCCCTGCGTTTCGCCGCCGACTACCTGGAGGCGCGCCTCGACTACCCGCTGCTGGTTCAGGGCAGCGCGCCGCGCAACGAGCTGCTGGAGCGTTTTCGCGGCCTGGGCAACGCGGTGCTGCTGGGCACCGGCAGCTTCTGGGAGGGGGTCGATGTGCGCGGCGAGGCGCTTTCGCTGGTGGTGATCGACAAGCTGCCGTTCGCCGCCCCCGATGACCCGGTGCTCACCGCGCGCATCGACGCCCTGCGTCGCGAGGGGCGCAATCCGTTCATGGAATACCAGGTGCCCAACGCGGTGATCGCCCTCAAGCAGGGGGCCGGGCGCCTGATCCGCGACGTCAACGATCGCGGCGTGATGATGCTCTGCGACCCGCGCCTGTTCACCAAGGCCTACGGCCGGGTCTTCCGCCGCAGCCTGCCGCCGATGCCCCTGAGCCGGGAGTTGGGCGACGTGCGGGCCTTTTTCGCCGGCGGGGAGGGCGGATGAGACTGCTGGCCCTCGACAGTGCGACCGAGGCCTGTTCGGCGGCGCTGTGGCTGGACGGCGAGCTGCACGAACGCTTCGAGGTGGCGCCGCGCGGCCATGCGCGTCTGTTGCTGCCGATGATCGACGGCCTGCTGGCCGAGGCGGGTCTCGCGCTCGGCGCCATCGACGCGCTGGCCTTCGGCCGCGGTCCCGGTGCCTTCACCGGCCTGCGCATCGCCACCGCGGCGGTACAGGGGATCGCCTTCGCCGCCGGCCTGCCGGTGGTGCCGGTCTCCGACCTGGCGGCCCTGGCCCAGGGCGCCTGGCAAAGGGGCGGCCACCGGCGGCTGTTGGCGGCCATCGACGCGCGCATGGACGAGGTCTATTGGGGCGCTTTCGAAGTGGATGCCGCCGCCGGCCGGGTGCAGGCGCTGGGCGGAGAGTCGGTCTGCCCGCCGGGCGAGGCGCCACTGCCGGCAGGTGAGGGCTGGTTCGGAGCGGGTTCCGGCTGGGGCGCCTACGCCGAGACCCTGCAGGCGCGCGTGGGCGCCGCCCTGGTCGGCAGCGCGCCGGAGGCCCTGCCGCGGGCCGGCGAGATAGCCCTGCTCGGGGTGGCCGGCTTTGCCGCCGGCGAGGCGGTGGAGGCGGCCCAGGCCCTGCCGGTCTACCTGCGCGATCAGGTGGCGTGGAAGAAGGCGAAGAGTGGGTGATCGGTTGATCGGTCGATTCGTTAATTTGTGCCTGCTGGCCTATTGTTGGGACAGCGAACCACCGGTCAACCGACTGACCAGTTGACCGATCAACCGACCAGCGGAGGCGGCAGATGGCCTGGCAGGAGGTGAGTCTCGATCACGGGCACCCGGGGGCGGAGTTCTCGCCGGTCGAAGTGACCTGTCCCTACTGTCGTGCCCACGGCAATTTCCACGAGGTGTTCCACGGCCACAACCGGGAACCGGGCTGGGAGCGTGAACTCAACTTCGAGGTGCTGCAGTGCTGGCGCTGCACCAACTACGTCTTCGTCATCTGGCGGCGCGGTGAAGGTACCCACGACTTCCGTGTCTTTCCGCCGCCGGCGCGCCGCGGCGGGGCCCACGCCTCCTGGCCGGCCAAGGCGGCCCAGGCCTACGGCCAGGCCATAGGCTCGCTGCAGGGGGCCAGCTGGGACGCCGCCGGGGTGATGCTGCGGCGGGCCCTCGATTCCGGCGTGACCGAGTTGGGCGTGAGTGAGCAGCACGGGCTGTTCGAGACCCTGGCGGAGGCCGCCCGGCGCGGCCTGATGACACGGCCCGCGCTGGAGTGGGCCCTCCACCTGCGGCCGGTAATCGACGGCGGCCCGGACATTTCCCTGGACGAGGCGCAGGCGGAGGAGTTGGTCCAATTCACCAGCTACCTGCTGGACCTGTTCTTCGCCCTGCCGCCGGCGATGCGCAGCGCGCTCAAGAAGAGTTGAGCCGCCAAGCCGCCAAGCGCTGCAGAAGAAACCACCGAAGACACTGAAGAGACCGAAGCAAAGCCGGGAACGGCTACCTTGTCGGTGTTATCGGTGTGTTCGGTGGTTTCGCAATTCTCAGCCGAGCAGCCGTTCCAGCATCCGTTCGTAGATGGCCGAGAGCTGTTCCAGCTCCTCCAGGCCGACCCGTTCGTCCACCTTGTGGATGGTCGCGTTGAGCGGTCCCAGTTCCAGCACCTGGGCCCCGGTCGGGGCGATGAAACGGCCGTCGGAGGTGCCGCCGGAGGTGGAGAGCTCCGTCGCCAGCCCGGTCACCTCGCGAATCGCCCCCTGGGCCGCCTCCACCAGGGCGCCGCGGCCGGTGAGGAAGGGCTGGCCGGAGAGGTTCCAGTCCACGCTGTAGGTGAGCCCATGGCGGTCCAGGATTTCGCGCACCCGCGCCTGCAGCCCCTCGGCGCTGGATTCGGTGGAGAAGCGGAAATTGAACACCACCTCCAGTTCGCCGGGGATCACGTTGGTGACGCCGGTGCCGGCGTGGATGTTGGAGACCTGGAAGGTAGTGGGGGGGAAGAACTCGTTGCCCCTGTCCCACTCGGTGGCGCACAGCTCGGCCAGGGCCGGGGCGGCCCGGTGCACCGGGTTGTCGGCCTTGTGCGGATAGGCCACATGGCCCTGCACCCCGCGCACCCGCAGGGTGCCGTTGAGGGAGCCGCGGCGGCCGTTTTTGATCACGTCGCCGACCTTTTCGCTGGCGGTGGGCTCGCCCACCAGGCACCAGTCGATCTTCTCGCCGCGGGCCTCCAGGGTCTCCACCACCCGCACCGTACCGTCCACTGCCGGGCCCTCCTCGTCGCTGGTGATGAGGAAGCCGATAGAGCCGGGGGCGTCCGGGTGGATGGCGAGGAAGCGCTCCACCGCCGTGACCATCGCGGCGATCGAACTCTTCATGTCGGCGGCGCCGCGGCCGTAGAGCTGGCCCTCGCACTCGGTGGGGATGAAGGGCGGAAAGCGCCAGTCCCGTTCGGGGCCGGTGGGGACCACGTCGGTATGCCCGGCGAAGACGAACAGCGGGCCCTCGCCGCCGCGGCGCGCCCACAGGTTGTCCACTTCGCCGAAGCGCAACGGCTCGATGTGAAAGCCGAGGGGGGCGAGGCGCTCGGCCAGCAGGCTCTGGCAGCCGGCGTCGTCGGGGGTCACCGATCGGCGGGCAATGAGCTGGCGGGCGAGTTCGACGGTCGCGGACATGCGGGCTCCGGGCGTGGCGGCAAAGGCGCCATTGTAGGCGCCCCGCGGAGTGCTGTCAGGCGTCTTCCAGCGGACGGGGCCGCTCGATGCCGAAGCCCTGGGCGTAGTCCACGCCGATTTCCCGCAGCAGTTGCAGGATGCCGTCGGTCTCGACGAATTCGGCGATGGTACGGATGCCCATGGTGTTGCCGACCTGGTGGATGGCGCGGACCATGGCGCGGTCGGTGGCGTCGTGCTCCATGTCCTTGACGAAGCTGCCGTCGATCTTGAGGAAGTCCACCGGTAGGTTCTTCAGGTAGGTGAAGGAGGAGAGGCCGCTGCCGAAGTCGTCGAGGGCGAAGCGGCAGCCCTGGCGCTTGAGCTCGTGGATGAAGTGGCTGGCCTTGCTCAGGTTGGTGATGGCCGCAGTCTCGGTGATCTCGAAACAGAGCCGCTCCGGGGCGACGCCGTGAGCCTCCAGCTGCTGATGGATGAAGTGCAGGAACTCGTCGTCGCTGAAGGTGTTGCCGGAGAGGTTGATGAAGACCCGCGGCAGCTGTTCCGGCCGCTCCGCCATGTAGGCCAGGGTGTGGCGCAGGACCCAGCGGTCGATGGCCGGCATCAGGTTGTAACGCTCGGCGGCCGGGATGAAGGTGTCGGGCGGCACCACCTCGCCCTGCTCGTCGAGCATGCGGATCAGGATCTCCACATGGCACGGCGCCTCGGCGTCGGCCACCGGCTGTACCCGCTGGGTGTAGAGGACGAAGCGGTCCTCGTTGAGGGCGTGGTTGATCCGGCTGACCCACTGCATCTCGCCGTGGCGCCGCAGCAGCTCGGCGTCGTCGGGCTGGTAGACATGCACCCGGTTGCGGCCATGATCCTTCGCCGCGTAGCAGGCCACGTCGGCCGCGCTCATCACCGCCACCGCGTCGCCGCTGTCGGCGGCGATGGGCACGATGCCGATGCTGACCGCGACCGCGAAGCCCTTGTCCTCCCAGGAGAAGCGGAACTCCCGGACCGCCTGGCGCAGGCTCTCCGCCACCGCGATCGCATGCTGCATGTCGCAACCGCTGAGCAATACGCCGAATTCGTCGCCGCCCAGGCGGGCCAGGGTGTCCGATTCGCGTACCCGACCGTGCAGCAGGGTGGCCAACTGGCGCAGCAGTTCGTCGCCGGCACCGTGGCCGCAGGTGTCGTTGACCAGCTTGAACTGGTCGAGGTCGAGATAGAGGCAGGCGTGGT
>CAZMMH010000079.1:8055-8775 GCA_964567315.1 uncultured Gammaproteobacteria bacterium | reverse complement strand
CAAACATCAGCAGTTCATTGACGCTCTCAAAGCCTTCGCTGGGCACGATGTCGCGCGTGGTGCGGACGTTCTCGCGTGCCGACGTGAGGCTGGCTATGATCGAGCTGGTGTTATCGCGGTCGGACAGCATGAACGCCAGCGTATTGCGCTCGTTGGCGCTGCGGTAGCGCGCTGCAAAGTCATCGTGCCCCCCGCTGATATCGACAAGTTGCGACCAGGACAGGCCGACGCCCTTGGGCAGATCGAGCATCAGCAGATTGTAGGCGTTGAGCAGGCGTGCGGTATTCTCCGCCCGCTCAATGTAGCGCGCCATCCAGTAAAGCCGCTCGGCAACCCTTGAGAGCATCAGCGCCGCCCTCCGCTGTCCAGCACCCAGGTGTCTTTGCTGCCACCACCCTGGCTGGAATTGACGACCAGCGAACCCTTGCGCAGCGCCACCCGGGTCAGACCTCCCGCAGTAACATAGATGCTGCCGGAGCTGAGAATGAACGGCCGCAGATCGAGATGCCGGGGCTCCAGGTGACGGCCGACCACCGTTGGCGCCGTGGACAACGACAGCGTCGGCTGGGCAATATAGTTGCGCGGGCGACGCTGCACCAGCGCGGCAAATTTTTCGCGTTCCTTCGCCGTCGACTGGGGACCAACCAGCATCCCGTAGCCGCCGGACTCGTTGGCGGGTTTGACCACCAGGTCCTTGAGATTCGCCAGCACGAATTCCCG
>CAZMMH010000079.1:0-8045 GCA_964567315.1 uncultured Gammaproteobacteria bacterium | reverse complement strand
CGGTACGACGGCACGTTGGGCAGAATGGGTTCTTCACCCAGGTAGTAGCGGATGAAATCGGGCACATAAGTGTAGACCACCTTGTCGTCCGCCACACCGCAACCGGGTGCATTGGCCAGCCCCACGTTACCCGCCCGCCAGGCGCGCAGCAGGCCAGGGCAGCCCAGTACCGAATCCTCGCGGAAAGCCTCGGGGTCAATGAACTCATCGTTGACGCGTCGGTAGATGACATCCACGCGCTGCAGGCCTTTGATGGTGCGCATATAGACGCAGTCGTCGCTGCACACCACCAGGTCGCTGCCCTCCACCAGTTCGGCGCCCATCTGCTGGGCCAGGTAGGCGTGCTCGAAGTAGGCGGAGTTGTAGATGCCGGGGGTGAGCACCACCACTTCGGGGCGCTCCAGCGCCCGTGGCGAGATGGAGGCGAGGGCGTCGTAGAGCTTGGCCGGGTAGTCGTCCACCGGCAGGATCTCCTGGCTCTCGAACAGCTCGGGGAAGACCCGTTTCTGTACCTGGCGGTTCTCCAGCATGTAGGAGACCCCGGAGGGTACCCGCAGGTTGTCCTCCAGCACGTAGACCGTGCCGTCCTTGTCGCGCACCAGGTCGGAGCCGCAGATATGGGCCCAAATGCCCAGCGGCGGGTCGATGCCGACGCACTGGGGGCGGAAATTCTTCGAATCGGCGAGGATTCCCGCCGGAAAGATACCGTCCTTGACGATATTCTGGCCGTGGTAGACGTCATCGATGAACAAATTCAGTGCACGGACCCGCTGTTTGAGCCCCATTTCGATGCGTCGCCACTCCTTGAGCGGAATCACGCGGGGAATGATGTCGAAGGGCCAGGTGCGATCGATGGAGCCCTCTTCCTCGGAGTAGACGGTGAAGGTGATGCCCATGGTGCGGATCGCCATCTCGGCGGCCGCCTTGCGCTCCTGCAATTCGTCGTCACTGAGGGCACCCAGGTGGCGGCAGAGCGGCCGGGCAAAGTCGCGGGTGCGCCCGCCCCCTCGGACCAGTTCGTCGAACAAATCCGCCGCGGGATAGTCTTTCCAGCGGATTCCCTTGCTTCTTGGACTCATTCTCCATGCCTCTCTCTGCAGGGACGGGCCGCGCCGGGCCGAACGACCGTTGACCCGGCGGGGCCCATGTGTAGCATGGGCCCGTCAGCGGCCAGCGGAACCCTTCCATGACCTATTGCCACGCCATCCAGGTCGACGACGGCCTGGTGTTTGCCTCCGACTCGCGCACCAATGCGGGTGTCGACTACGTTTCTACATATAGCAAGATGCATACCTTCGGTGTGGAGGGTGAGCGCTGCCTGGTCCTCCTCTCGGCGGGAAACCTGGCCACCACCCAGGCCGTGGTCAATCTGTTGCGGCGCGACATCCTCCACGGCGAGGGGCGGATGAGCCTGCACAGCGCCGAGTTCCTCTTCGATGCCGCCGGCTATCTCGGTGAGCTGAGCGCGCGGGTGCAGAAGGAGTATGGCGAGCGCACCCACAAGCGCGGCTTCAGCCCCGCGGCGAGCTTCATCCTCGGCGGCCAGATCAAGGGGCAGGCACCGGAGCTCTTTCTGATCTACCCCGAGGGCAACTATATCGCCTCCTGCGCCGACACCCCCTATCTGCAGATCGGCGAGACCAAGTACGGCAAGCCGATTCTCGACCGGGTGATCAGCACCGCCACCTCGCTGGAGGATGCAGCCCGCTGCGCCCTGGTGTCGCTGGATTCGACCATGCGTTCCAATATCTCGGTGGGCCCGCCGTTCGAGCTGGCGGTCTATCGCCGCGGCGCCCTGGCACTGGAGCGCCGCCTCAGCCTGAAGGTCAACTCGCCCCTCTACGCCTCGCTGCAGAAGCGCTGGAACGACGGCATCCGCCGCGCCTTCGAGCGGCTGCCGCGCTTCGACTGGGAGAAGTAGCCACAAGTGGCTGCTTTCAGCCGCCGCGTACCACGCGGTGGACGAACTGCAGCTTCTCCACCGCCGGCGGCGGCAGGCCAAAGGGGTAGGCATCGCCCAGGCCCATGCTGCGGTTGAGGTCGTTCATGGCCGCGGTGAGCAGCTTCCACTCCGCCAGCATGGCGGCGAAGTCCCCGCCACCGCCGGGGGCGAAGGGCGAGAGCACCGGGCGCCCCTCCAGGCGGAAGCCGTGGTCGGCGGCGGTCTCCAGGGTGTCCACCATGTGCAGGTAGTGGGCCCAGGTCTCGGCCCAGTCCTCCCAGGGATGCATGGAGGCGTAGGCGCTGACGAAGCGGGCCGGCCAGTCGGCCGGTGGACCCTCGCCATAGTGGCGGGCGATGGCCGCCTGGTAGTCGTCGGTTTCGTGGCCGAAGAGGGCGCGGAACGTGTCCAGGTGACCGTTGTTGCCTACCAGCCGGTCCCAGTAGTAGTGGCCGCTCTCGTGGCGGAAATGGCCGAGCAGGGTGCGGTATTGCTCGTTCATCTTCTCCCGCATCTTCTCCCGCGCGCTGTGTTCCGCCTCGGCGATGTTGATGGTGATCACCCCGCCCAGGTGGCCGGTGATTACCCGTACCCGGTCAGCGAAGTCGTCGCTGAACTCGGCCTCCCGAGGGTTCTCCAGAAACTCGAAGGCGAGCCCGCGCTCGGGGTCGACATCGCGGCCGTTGATGGGCAGACCGAGGCGCAGCAGGGTATAGAGCAGGCGCCGCTTGGCCACCTCGACCCGGTACCAGCGCAGGTGGTTCCGTGGTTCGGAGAGGTTGGGAATCAGTTGGTTGAGACGGCATGACGGGCAGAAGGCGTGACCGTCCTCTTCCGGTACCATCCAGTTGCAGACCCGTTCGCGCCGGTAGTTGGCGCACTGGCGGTAGCGGCCATCGTTGGCCAGCGCACGCCAGAGGCCGTCGGCCTCCGGCTCAAGTGCCGAAAGCACGCCCACGTCCGCCAGATAGCCGAGGCTGCGGCCGCAGCTGAGGCAGCGGTCGTTCTCGAAGTACAGCGTGGTACCGCAGTGGCACTGAAAGTTCTGCATCGGGACTCCGGGGCATCTCGCCGGGGATTAAAACACGCCCGAGCCGGGGCGACTACCGCGTGCGACCGCGGTAGACTGCCCTTCCGGCAGAGGGGTTTCGATGGACGCGCTGTTCCTGCTGGCGATGTTCGCCGTGATCGTGGTCATCGCCTTCGACTACACCAACGGTTTCCACGATGCCGCCAATATCATCGCCACGGTGATCGCTTCGCGGGCCATGACCCCGATACAGGCGGTGCTGGTGGTGGCCACCTTCGAGTTTCTCGGCCCCCTGCTCGGTGGTACCGCGGTGGCTGACACCATCGGCGGCATCGTCCGCCTCGACGGCCTCCCCGAGCGTGCCGCCCTGATCGTGCTGCTGTGCGGCATCCTCGGTGCCATCGGCTGGAACCTGGTCACCTGGTGGCGGGGCATCCCCTCCTCATCCTCGCACGCCCTGGTGGGTGGCCTGGCCGGAGCGGTAGTGGTATCGGCGGGCGGCGACCATGTGGTCTGGGGCCTCTCCGCGCTGATGCACGGCCACCTCACCGGCGTCACCAAGGTCCTGCTGGCACTGCTGCTGTCGCCGCTGATCGGTTTCTGGGCCGGCTTCCTGCTGCACCGCGCGGCCCGTTTTCTGCTGCGTGCGGCGCGGCCGAGCGCCAACCGCTGGCTGCGCCACAGCCAGTTCCTGACTGCCGCCATACTGGCCTTCTCCCACGGCGCCAACGACGGCCAGAAGAGCATGGGCGTGCTCACCCTGGTGCTGCTGCTGGGAGGCTTCATTCCGCGCTTCGAGGTGCCCTTTTGGGTGGTGCTGGCCTGTTCGACGGCGATCACCCTGGGGATACTCTCGGGCGGCTGGCGGATTGTGCGGACCCTCGGCTTCGCCATCTACAAGCTGCGCCCGCTGCATGCCTTCGATTCCCAGCTCACCGCCGGCGGGGTGATACTCTCGGCCTCGTTGATTGGGGCGCCGGTCTCCACCACTCACGTGGTGGCCAGCTCGATCATGGGGATCGGTGCCTCCGAACGGCCGAAGGCGGTTCGCTGGAGCCAGGCCGGGGAGATCATCACCACCTGGGGGGTGACCAGTCCGGGGGCGGCGCTGCTGTCGGTACTGCTGTACGGGGGGGTGGTGCTGCTGCGCCAGCTGGCGGCGTGAGGGGGGCAAAGGCATGAACGAGGCACGGAAGGCGGTATGGCGGCGGCTGCTGGAGCGGGTCTTTCCCAAGACCCCGGACTTCTTCGCCCTGCTGCACGACCAGTGCGAGCTGGTGCACGCAACGGTGTCCGACTTCGTGCTGTTCATGGAGACCGACGACCAGGACATCGGCAACCGCATCCGCCGGGCCAAGAACGAGGCTGACGAGCTCAAGGTGCGCAACCTGCACGCGCTGAACGAGGCCTTTTCCACCCCCATCGACCGCGAGGACCTCTATCGCGCGATCACCGATCTCGATCACATCGTTGACTACTTCAAGACCACCGTGAGCGAAATGGACGTGCTCAACGTCGAGCCCGACCACTTCATGAAGGAGATGGCGCGCCAGATCCGTGAGGGCACCGAGGCCCTGGTCAACGGCTTCGAGACCCTCGGCAACGACCCGGTGGCGGCCACCGACGATGCCGATGCGGGACGCCGCGCGGAGCGTCGGGTGGAGCATATCTACCGCGAGGCCCTGGCACAGCTGTTCGAGGGCGACGACTTCCGCAACATGTTCAAGCGGCGCGAGATCTACCGTCACCTCTCCAACGCCGCCGACCGTCTGGCTCACGCCTCCAACACCCTTCACGACATCATCGTGAAGATCTCCTGAGCGTGCGGCTATCATAGGGGGCATCGTGCGGCCCGCGCCGGGCCGCGCCCCAAGCCACAAGGAGGCAGCATGCTGGTACGCGGCAATGTCCCCTGCATCACCACGGACAAGCTCGACGAGACCCGGGCGTTCTACACCGAGTACATGAACGGCCGCCTCACCTTCGACGCCGGCTCCTTCATCACCCTGCGCCTCGGCAAGGCCAAGACCTCGCCCAAGCTCAGCTTCATGCAGCCCGAACCTGGCGAGACCGCGTTTCCCGGCGAGGGGCTGATCTACAACGTGGAGGTGAAGGGGGTGGACGAACTCCACGACCGCTTCAAGGCCGATGGCATGGAGGTGGTGGTGCCGTTGGAGGACCACGAGTGGGGCGACCGTGGGTTCGCGGTGCGGGATCCGAACGGGATTGCGGTGTACTGCTACGAGCCACGGGAGCCGACGCCGGAGTTCAGGCAGTTCGAGGTGAGTTGAGGGGTTGTTATTGCCGGGTGCCTGTGTGCTGGAAGGCTTGGGCCCAAATTGATGGCACACAAGATGGAAATCCCATCCGGTTCACGTCGCGTACAGCGCAGGGTGACCAATGGGGCATGGGCAGGTGTTGTGAGGGGGCAGGGAGGGAGTACCCAAATGGCAGAGCCAACCGAACTGATTCTGTTCGTTCCGGGGATGGGGGCACGGGAGCCGGGCGAGTATCTGGACAAACTGATATCCGGGATCGAGGGTTACTGTGCCGATCGGGGGCACACCCTGGAGTCGGTGGCCGACGCCGACCCGGAGCACGAGGGGCGGCGCCAGGTGGCGGTGACGACGGCATCCGGTGAACGGCGGCAGTACGAGCTGCGCGAGCTGTTCTGGACCGACCTGCGGCGCAACCTGAGCGAGGAGCCGGCGGGCCGCAAGGCGCTGCTGGGGCTTGACCTGCTCCTGTTCTGGGTGAGCTCCAGCAAGGTCTGGCAGGCGGCCCGGAACTCCAAGTACATGCTGTTCGGCACGCTGTTCACGCTGTGCATTCTGCTGGCGTGGTACTACGGCGTGGTGGCGATCGCGTTGGCGGCGTTCGGTGCGGACCCGGCGGCGCTGGGAGCGCCGCCGGATGCGGCATGGGCCAAGACATTGAAGGATTGGAGCGAGGCGATGGGGGGCTGGAAGCCCTGGGCGACAGCCACCGCCCTGATGACCCTGCTGCCGGCCTCGGCCATCGTCAACGTCAGTTACAGCACCAAGCGTTACCTGCAGAACCGTGACCGTTTCCAGCAACGGGCGACGGCGCGGTTGAAGCGGGAAATCATCGGCGCCGCGACAAAGGCCGAGCCCGGGCGCCGGACGCTGTTGGCCCACAGTTTCGGCGTGGTGGTGGCGACCGAGGCGTTGGCGACGCTGCCCGCGGACTACGCCAAGGAGCTGCGCTTCATGAGCCTGGGCGGACCGCTGGAGTTGATCCAGGCCCGCTCCGCGAGGGTGGAGGCAGCCGTGCAACAGCTGACCCAATGGCTGTCGGAGGGCGTCCTGCAACAGTGGACCGACTTCTACTCCAACGCCGACTGGCTCTGCACCGCCGCGCCGGTGGAGGCGCACCATTTCGTCAGCCGCGAGTTGACCTCCACCGTGGCGTGGACCGAACGGGCGAACGGCGCCAGCCATTCGCTCTACTTTGCCGACTACGCCGTGATCGAGGAGTTGCTGGGGATCTGAGCGGGCGCATCGGTAATGGGTGCCGGTTGGGCCCAACCGGCGGCGGCGATGTCGGGCTATCCTCGGGTGAACCGCTGACTGCGGCGCGGGGCGCCGGGATTGCCTCGGTCCGACCGACCGTCGGGCGCCCGGTCGAGGCGCAAGTTCGACACACGGCATTGCCTGGAGGCCGATCAAGGCAGACTTGAAAATCAGGGTGTTCAAGGGAACCGAGCCGGAACCGGAGACCCCCGTCACCGTGCGCGGCAGTGTCCTGAAGATCGCCTCCAAACTGATCCCCGGACGGGCGACGGAGGTGCTCCAGGAAAAGGGTATCGACCTGGAAGAGGTCGTCCGCCTCTCCGGTAATCCCGACGCCCACGGCATTCTGGTCGAGGTGGTGGACCACAAGAAGAACGAGCGCGTCGTCGTCGCGTTCGAATAGCCGGCACCGCACGTCGGCCCGGTTGCGGCCTCACCGCGTGCGGTCGCGGCGGTTCCGCATCGCCCGTCCTTGCGTAGCCACCGCCGGACAGCCGGGGTGCCCCGGCCGCCAGGCGCCGGTGGTCAATCCTCTCTCGGCACCGCCTCCCCCGGAGGGGGAGGGGCGCGGACGCCTGCAAGGGGAATGCGGCCGGCCAGGAATCGGTTCGTTTCGACCCGCATTGTCACTTCGGCGGCTTCGCCAAGAGGGGGCGCCTGACCGGTGCGCGCCACCGCGGTTCTTCGTCTTTCGCCCCCGTTTGTTCCGGGCCACCCATGGGGTAGGATGGAGCGATTGCACGGCGCCAGTGCATATCGTCAAAACAAGAAACGCCCCGCGGAGGTACAAGGTGTCCCAGACCAAGATCCTGCTCGACGAGAACGAGATTCCGACCCACTGGTACAACATCGTCGCCGACATGCCCAATGCCCCGGCACCGGTGCTGGGTCCGGACGGCAACCCGGTGACCCCGGATGCCCTGGCGGCGATCTTCCCCATGTCGCTGATCGAGCAGGAGGTCTCCGCCGAACGCTGGATCGAGATCCCCGAGGAGGTACGCGAGATCTACCGCGTCTGGCGTCCCTCGCCGCTGTTCCGCGCCCATCGCCTGGAGGCGGCCCTCGGCACCCCGGCGAAGATCTACTACAAGTACGAGGGCGTGAGTCCGGCCGGCTCCCACAAGCCCAACACCGCCGTGGCGCAGGCCTATTACAACAAGGAGGCGGGCATCAAGCGGTTGGTGACCGAGACCGGTGCCGGCCAGTGGGGCTCGTCGCTGGCCCTGGCCGGGCAGATGTTCGGCATGGAGGTGCGGGTCTACATGGTGAAGGTCAGCTACGACCAGAAGCCGTTCCGCCGCTCCATGATGGAGACCTGGGGCGCCGAGGTCTTCGCCAGCCCCAGCAACATGACCAACGTCGGCCGCGGCGTGCTGGAGAAGGACGCCAACAACCCCGGCTCGCTCGGCATCGCCATCTCCGAGGCGGTGGAGGAGGCGGCCTCCCGCGCCGACACCAACTACGCCCTGGGTTCGGTGCTCAACCACGTGATCCTGCACCAGAGCGTGATCGGCCTGGAGGCCAAGAAGCAGTTCGAAAA
>CAZMMH010000078.1:0-8789 GCA_964567315.1 uncultured Gammaproteobacteria bacterium | reverse complement strand
CTGCTCTCCGGCTGCGTCGGGTTCGGCGAAGAATACACGCGGGTCAGCGGCTTTTCCAACCGCGACGCCGGCGCCATCTGCCTCAAGGGCACCACCCTGGAACCGCGTCCCGGCAACCCCGCCCACCGGGTCTACGAGACCCCGGCCGGCATGCTCAACGCCATCGGTCTGCAGAACCCCGGCGTCGACCACGTGGTGGGCGAAATCCTGCCCAAGCTGGACTTCTCCGAAACCCGCTTCATCGCCAACGTCTCCGGCTCCACGGTGGAGGAGTACGCCGAGGTGACCCGGCGTTTCGACGACTCGCCGGTGGACGCCATCGAGATCAATATCTCCTGCCCCAACCTCAAGGAGGGCGGGGTGGCCTTCGGCAACGACCCGGAGATGTCGGCACGGGTGGTCGAGGTGTGCCGTGCCGCCACCCGCAAGCCCTTGATCACCAAGCTCTCGCCCAACCAGACCGACATTGCCGGCAACGCCCGTCGCTGCATCGAGGCCGGCAGCGACGCCTTCGCCGTGATCAATACCCTGATGGGCATGGCCATCGACATCGACAGCCGCAGCCCGATCATCGGCAACAATCAGGGTGGGCTGTCCGGTCCGGCGATCAAGCCCATCGCCCTGCTCAAGGTGCACCAGGTCTATCAGGTGGCCCGGGAGCATGGGATTCCGATCATCGGCCAGGGCGGCGTAGCCAGCGCCGAGGACGCCATCGAGTTCCTGATCGCCGGGGCCAGCGCCGTCGGCGTCGGTACCGCGCTGTTCTACGATCCGCTGATCTGTCAGCGGATCAATGCCGGTATCGCCGCCTACCTGCGCCGCCACGGCTTCGGCACGGTGGCCCAGCTCACCGGCAGCCTGCGCCTCAACGACGCGCGCGTATGTGGGTGTAACACCTGATTTTATTGACAGCCGGCCAACGCGAATAATAGGCTCGTTGCTTGCCCAGCCACTAATAAAGTAGAAAAGGGGGAAGGGCTCTGTTCGGGAAAAGCGTCAAGTCCGGTGAAACCGTTGGTGTGGCATTCCTGCCGGATGGCATCGCTGTCGCTCATGTTTCCCGAGGCAAGGAGCCGCATCTGCTGGCCTGCGACTTTCAGGAGTGCGAGCCCGGCCAGCGCCAGGACGTCCTCGAGGGAATGGTCAAGAAGCACAAGCTGGCGCGCGTCGCCTGCAACCACGTGCTCGAGCCGGGCGCCTATCAGCTGCTGCAGGTGGAGGCCCCGGACGTCCCGGATGACGAGGTTCGCGGCGCCCTGCGTTGGCATATCAAGGATCTGATCGATTTTCATATCGACGACGCCGCCATCGACGTCTTCGAGTTGCCGCCCGAGGCTCAGCGGGCCGGCTCCAATATCCTCTTCGTGGTCGCCGCACGTGCGCCCCTGGTGCGCGAACGGGTGGCGATTCTGGAGGATGCCGGCCTCAGCCTCAATGCCATCGACATCAACGAGCTGGCCCTGCGCAACATCACCGCCCTGTTGCCCGAGGACAGCGGCGGTCTGCTGTTCGTCTACCTGGGCTATGGCCACGGCCAGATCATCGTGACTCGGGAGAAGAAGCTCTTCCTCGGGCGCAACATCGAAACCGCCATCGGCACGGTCGACGCCATGACCGCCGGTGAGGTTGCGGTCGACGCGCTGCCCTTCGAGGTGCAAAACGGGCTTGACGGCCTGGTGCAGGAGATACAGCGCAGCCAGGACTACTACGAGCGCTACTTCGCCCAGCCATCGGCCCAGGGCCTGGTGTTCGCGCCGATGGTCTACGAGCCCCCGTCACTGATGGCCTATATCTACGACAACCTCGGCCTCGGCACGCGGACCATGGATCTCTCCGCCCTGATCGCCGCGGAGGGTGTGGACAAGGCCCTGCAGGCCCGCTGCCTGACTGCCGTCGGCGCCGCGCTGCGCGACGAGAAGGCTGCCCTATGATGCAGCAGGTCAACCTCTACCAGCCGATCTTCCGCCGCGAACGGAAGATCTTCTCCGCCGCCACCATGCTCCAGGCGCTGGTGCTGTTCATGCTCGGCCTGGTCGCCTGGTACGGCTTCGGCGAGTGGCGGGTCCAGGCCCTGCACAAGGACCTGACGGTGATGCAGGGCAAGGCGCAGGAGCTGCAAAAGCGGGTGACCGCCCTGGATCAGCAGATTCCGCTGCCTACCAAGGACAAGGCTCTGGAGGCGAAATACGAGGGCCTGCTCGCCGACATCGAGGCCAAGCGCCGTGGTATCGCCCTGCTGGCCGGCGGCGACTTCGGCAGCGCTGGCGGCTTCTCCTCCTACCTGACCGCCTTGGCCCGGCAGCAGGTCAACGGCCTCTGGCTGAACGCGATCTCCATCGACGACGGCGGCAAACGCCTGATCATCCATGGCAGCACCAAGAAGGCCGACGCGGTGCCGAAATACCTGCAGCGGCTGGGCAAGGAGGCGCCGTTTGCCGGACGTGAGTTCGAAACCCTGAGCATGGTCCGGGCCACCGGTGGCCAGAAGGGCGAGCTGCTCGATTACCTGACCTTCGACCTGGACACGGTATTGCCCGACGAGAAGAAGGCACAGCTGCCCAGCGAGGCGCAGCGGCTGATCGAGTCGGCCCGGAGCGGGGGGGCGCGTCAGTGAAGCAACGACTGCAATGGCTGGCCAACCGAATCGACGCCCTCAGCGCACGGGAGCGGGCGTTGCTGTTCCTGGCCCTGGCTTTCATCGTCTACATGCTCTGGTCGAGCCTGTTCATGGGGCCGCTCAACGCCCAGCATTCCGCCCTGCAGCAGCAGATCCAGGCGGTCAGCGACCGCAACGCCGGCCTGCAGCAGCAGGTCGCCACCATTCTCGCCCGTCAGAGCGAGGACCCGAACCGGCAAACCCGGCTGAACATCGCCAAGGCGGAAGGCCAGGTGCATCAGCTCGACCAGCAGCTCCACGAACAGGCCGCGCACTTCATTCCACCCAAGGAGATGGCTCACGTGCTGGAGCGGGTGCTGCTCGACTCCAAGGGGCTGAAGCTGGTCAGCGCCGGCAGCATGGCGCCGATCCCCCTGCTGATCGGCAGTCAAACGGCGTCCGGCGGCGAACCGGTGCGCATCTACAAGCACGGCCTGCGCCTGACCTTCCAGGGCAGCTATCTGGATACCCTGGCCTACCTGAAAAAGCTCGAGGCCCTGCCCTGGAAGCTCTTCTGGGGCAGCATCAGATATACGGTCGACGACTTCCCGCGGGCCCATTGCGAGATCGAGGTCTACACCCTGAGTTTCGACGAAACATGGATCGGTGTTTGAGATGCGTGCGCGGCTGTTGCTGATTCTTCTCCTGAGTGCCGGCGCCAGCGCCTACGCCGAGGCGCCGCTGCACGACCCCACGGTGCCGCCTTCCCACGGCGGGGCCTGGATTCAGGAGAAGAAGCCCACGAAGCCGGACTGGCTCCTCACCTCCATTCTGATCTCGCCGGCGCGGCGGCTGGCCACCATCGATGGGCGTAGCGTCACCGTGGGCGACGAAGTCAGCGGCGGCCGCGTCGTCGCGATCGACGCCGGCACCGCCGTGCTGCGCTACAAGGGCAAGAACTACCAGCTCAGCCTGTTGCCCGCCACCCCGCACATCAACGTAAAACGACCGGTTGACCCATGATGAAACTGAGCCCGCACACGTCCCACCGGCTGTTGATCTCGGCGCTGCTGATTGCCCTGTCCGGGTGTACCGCCATTCCGGAGCGAACCGACCAGGCCGCCGGGAAACACATCGACGCGAGCCTGCGGGAGGCAGTGCAGCCACCCCCGGCAGCCGCGGCGCCGCCGGCCGACGTCTCCGCTGCACTGATTCCGAAGATGCCGTCGGGGCTGCCCGTGGGCAGCGGCACCGCCGCCCTCGAGCCGCACTTCGACATCAATGTGGTGAATGCCCCGGCGCGGGAATTCTTCATGAGCCTGGTGCAGGGCACGCCCTACAACATGGTCGTGCACCCCTCGGTCTCCGGGGCCATCACCCTGACCATGAAGAACGTCACCGTCGACGAGGTGATGAAGACCGTGCACCGCGTCTACGGCTACGAATACGCCCGCACCGACAGCGGCTACGAGGTGCTGCCCAACGGCCTGCGCACGCAGATCTTTCCGGTGGACTACCTGAACGTGACCCGTTCCGGCCAATCCCAGACCAGCATCAGCGCCGGCGGCCAGGTTGCCGCCAGCGGTGGCGAGGGCAAGGAGGGCCTCGGCGGCAGCCAGGTTTCGACCCAGTCGAGCACCGACTTCTGGAAGGAGCTGGCCCGGACCCTGACCAGCGTCGCCTGCGGCGGCAGCTGCAGCGACGGCCAGAGTGTTACCGTCAGCCCGCAGTCCGGAGTGGTGATCGTGCGCGCCCACCCCGCGGAGCTGCGTGAGGTGGCCAGGTACCTGAAGACCATCCAGGGCAACCTGGATCGCCAGGTGGTGCTGGAGGCCAAGATCATCGAGGTCGAGCTCAATGACCGCTTCCAGTCCGGCATCAACTGGGCCCTGCTGGCCCAGCAGGACAGCAAGAACCGCTCGGCCCTGTTCGGTCAGACCGGCGGCGGCACCCTGGTCAACGGCAACAGCAACATCCTCACCAGCAGCTCCGAGACCGCGACCAACTCCGGCATTCTCGATCCCCGCACCCTCAGCCAGGTCGTCGGCACCGCCACCAGTGCCTTCGGCGGCGCCTTCTCGCTGGCGCTCAGCACCGGCGATTTCACCGCCTTCATCGAGCTGCTGAAGGGCCAGGGCCAGGTTCACGTGCTCTCCAGCCCGCGGGTCTCCACGGTCAACAACCAGCAGGCGGTGATCAAGGTGGGCAACGACGAATACTTCGTCACCAACGTCACCAACACCACCACCACCAGCGCCGGCGCCACCACCCAGGCCCCCGACATCACCCTGACCCCATTCTTCTCCGGCATCGCCCTGGACGTGACGCCGCAGATCAGCAAGGACGGCTATGTCACCCTGCACATCCACCCGTCGGTGAGCGAGGTGACCGACCAGCCCAAGACCATCACCGTCGGCGGCACCACCCAGACCCTGCCCCTGGCCTACAGCACGGTGCGCGAGTCCGACACCATCATCCGCGCCAAGAGCGGCCAGGTGGTGGTGATCGGCGGTCTGATGCAGGACCGCAACGACGACAGCCGTGCCGGGGTGCCGCTGCTGGGCGACCTGCCGGTGGTCGGCAGCCTGTTCCGCCAGCGCTCGCAAAAGGTCAAGAAGAGCGAACTGGTGATTCTGCTGCGGCCGATGGTGGTCGGCAGCCAGGACGACTGGAACCACGAAATCCGCCGTTCCACCACCCAGATCAACGCCATCAACCAGCTGATCGAGAAGCGCCGGCAGCAGGGCCGATGAGCTGAGCGGATCAGCGGAATCCGCGCCGGCGCCTGGACGCGATGTACCTGGAACACTTCGGACTGCGCGAACCGCCGTTCTCGATCTCACCCGACACGGGGTTCTATTTCGACCACCCCGGCCATCGGCTGGCATTGAACACCCTGCTGGTCGCGTTGCGCTCGGGGGAGGGGTTCCTCAAGGTCACCGGCGAGGTGGGGACCGGCAAGACGCTGCTGTGCCGGACCCTGCTCAACACCCTGGGCGAGGAGGGGATGGTGACGGCCTACATTCCGAACCCCAACCTGACCGCCGCCGGCCTGCGCAGCGCCCTGGCCGACGAGCTGGGCCTCGAGCATTCACGCAACCTGGGGCAGCACCGGATCATGAAAATGATCAACGAGCGGCTCATCGAACTGCACGCCCAGGGCAAGCGGGTGGTGCTGATCGTCGATGAGGCCCAGGCGTTGCCCAACGAAAGCCTGGAGACACTGCGCTTGTTCACCAACCTGGAGACGGAAAAACACAAGCTGCTCCAGGTGGTGCTGTTCGGTCAGCCGGAGCTCGACACCCGCCTGGCCAAGCCCTCCCTGCGCCAGCTGCGCCAGCGCATCACCTTCAGCCAGCTGCTCACGCCGATGGATCGGCCCACCGCCGCCGCCTATGTCGACTACCGTCTGCGGGTGGCCGGCTACGCCGGCAGTGTTGCCCTGTTCGGGCGTCGCGCCCTGGGCCGTCTGCACCGTGCCAGCCGCGGCTATCCGCGGCTGATCAACATCATCGCCCACAAGGCGCTGATGGTGACCTACGGCAAGGGGCGGCGCACGGTCTCGCCACGGGACGTGGCCCTTGCCGCAGCCGACACCTTCACCGGGCTCCACCGCGAGGGGCGGGGCCTCCATCACCAGCGCCTGGTGTGGCTGGCCGGCCTGCTGCTCGCGGTGGCCGTGCTGGCGGCGGGCTACCAGTATTGGAGCGGGCTGCGGTGAGCGTAATCAACCAGATGCTTAAGGACCTGGAGCGGCGCAAGGCCGACGCCGGGGCGAGTGGCGATGCCGTGCTGCACGGGCTCCACGGCGCCGACGCCGCGAGCCGTGGCCCGCGTTTCGGTCCTATCGCCGCCATCGCCCTCGGCCTGCCCCTGCTGGCGGTCGCCGGGTGGTACGGCTGGCAGCAGCTGAAGCAGACCACTCCGCATCGCCGGGTCGCGGCCGCAGTGCCGGCGGAGCCGGCAGCCAAGCCGCCGGCCAGGCCGCAACCCGCCGCGCTTGTCGCCGCCAAGACCCCTGTCGCCAAGGCGCCGCCCGCGCCGGCGGCGGTGGTGACGCCGCAACCCGTGCCGCCGCCGGCGCCGGTCGTCGCGGCCGAGCCGCCGGCCCGGGTCGCCGCCATCGAGGTCGCACACACCTCCCGGCGCACCCGCATCACCTTCAACCTCAACCGCAAGGCCGGCTTCGCCGTCCAGCACGACGCCAAGCGCGGGCGGCTCGAGTTGGATCTCAGCGATACCCGGCTCGCCACCGCATTGCCGGAACTGGCCGACGACCAGCGTATGTTCCACGCGGTCTACGCCGACGAGGTGGACGGCACCCTCAAGGTCAGCTTCGAACTGGCACCCAAGGTGCGCATCCAGAGCTATGCCCTGGCGGCCGACGACGCTCATCCCGAGCGCGTGGTGCTGGAGCTGTATCCGCCACGCGCCCCCGCACCTGCGGCCAAGCCCGCGCCCAAGCCGCAGCCCCTGCCCAAGGCCAAGCCTGCCGTGGCCGCCAAGCCGGCGACCCCCGCACCTGCGCCGAAGCCGGTGATCCGCAAGAGCGCGCCCGGCGAGTCCCTGCCGGCGGCCGCCCCGGCCGACGAGGGCCAGGCCAGCGTGAACAAGCATGAGCTGCCCCTGACGCCGGCGCAGAAGGCCCAGGCCAGCTACCAGCGGGCCATGGCCCTGCTCCAGGACGGCAACACCACGGCCGCCGAGCAGGCCCTGCGCGACGCGCTGATCGACGACCCGGCCCACCGCGCATCGCGTGAGGCCCTCGCCACCCTGCTGTCCCGCGCGGGCGGGCGCGCCGAAGCGCGCCAGGTGCTGGCCAGCGGTGTGGCGGCGAATCCCCACGACAGCCGCCTGGCCGAGCTCTACGCCCACATGCTGGTGGAGGACAACGACATCGCCCAGGCCGCCGATGTGCTCGCCGCGGCCCTCCCGTCCGCCGCGCGGAACCCGCAATACCATGCCTTCCTGGCCGCCCTCGACCAGCGCCTGGAGCGCCACGCCGAGGCGGTGAAGGGCTACCGGCGTGCCCTGGCCGTGCGTCCGCAGCAGGGCGTGTGGTGGATGGGGCTGGGCATCTCACTGCGCGCCCTGGGCCGAAACCAAGAGGCCGCTGCCGCCTTCCGCCGGGCCCTGTTGGCGCGCGACGTGGGCGGCAATGTGCGCGCCTATGTCGAGGGCCAGCTGCGCCAGCTCGAGGGCGTACGCTGAGTCTCCCAACCACGGTACACTTAGGGCACTTGCTGACGGGACAGGCATGAACGCACAACGCAAAAAGGTCCGAATCGGCGACCTTCTGGTCGAGAACAAGGTCATCTCGGAGAGCCAGCTCAAGCAGGCGCTCGACGAGCAGAAGCGCAACGGCCTGCGTCTCGGCCAGGCGCTGATCGATCTCGGCTTCCTCGAGGAGCAGCAGCTGCTCGAATTCCTCTCGCAGCAGCTGCAGATCCCGCTGGTCAACATCAAGCGCTACAAGTTCAAGCCGGAGGTGGTGACCAGGCTGCCGGAGAACCATGCCCGCCGCTTCAAGGCGTTGCTGCTGGAGGACTACGGCAGCGACTACCTGGTCGGCATGGTCGATCCCCTCGACATGTTCGGCTACGACGAACTCACGCGCATCCTGAAGAAGCCGATCCGTCAGGCGGTGGTGCGCGAGGTCGACCTGACCCAGGCGATCAACCAGCTCTACCGCCGCAGCGAGCAGATCAGCTCCCTGGCCGAGCAGCTCGGCGGCGAGGCATCCGAAAGTGACTTCGATCTTTCCGCGCTGGAGCGTACCGGCGAGGCGGACGAGGCACCGGTGGTGCGCCTGCTGCAGACCATCTTCGAGGACGCGGTGCAGAACGGCGCCTCCGACATCCACATCGAGCCCGAGGAGTTTGGCCTGCGAATCCGCCAGCGGGTGGACGGCGTGCTCCAGGAACAGGTGATGAAGGAGCGCAACATCGCCAGCCCGCTGGTGTCGCGCCTCAAGCTGATCTGCGGTCTCAATATCTCCGAGAAGCGCCTGCCACAGGATGGCCGTTTCAACATGAAGGTCGGCGAGCGGGTGGTGGACGTGCGTCTCTCGACCATGCCGATCCAGCACGGCGAATCGGTGGTGATGCGTCTGCTCACCCAGAGTGGCGGGGTGCAGAGCCTGGAGGAGACCGGCATGCCCGAGGCGATCACCGAGCGGGTCCGGCGCCTCGCC
>CAZMMH010000077.1:0-8866 GCA_964567315.1 uncultured Gammaproteobacteria bacterium | reverse complement strand
CGCTGGTGGAGACGATGCTGGAGCCGACGATATTGCCGGAGGCGTTGAAGCCGATTTGGCCGCCAGCGTAGTGCTGGCCACCGGGGCCCGTTCCGGTGTAGACGTAGCCTCCATTGGCTCCACCATTCCAGCTGCCGCTCCAGGTGCCGGAACCGACGTTGGCGGTAATAGTGACGGCGCTACTGATCCGCGCCGTGCGGCCGTGGTTGAAACACGGAGGAGTTGACCGAACCGGTCATGGTGCCCGGGGAGAAAGGCGGAAACGTCCCCTGTTGCTCCAGGGCGGTGATTGGCAGGGAGCCAGTCGCGGCACTCAGAGCGAAGTCGGCGGTCGCGGGGGCGCCGAAGTGCCCTCTATTGCCTCGAGAGGTGTAGCAATCGCCATAGGTGGCATACCCCGAAACCGAGGGGAATCACCCGGACAGGGGTACCCGCGAGATGAAGTCTTCGTACTTGCCGCCGGCGGAACGCTCGATCCGCTCAAGGTATTCGAAGCTGATCGAAAAGGGATGGCGGAAACGCTCCTGCAGCATTGCGGCCAGGGCCCGCTCCTCTTCGACCGCCAGCGGCCGCGCCACCACCAGGCGCACCACCACCCGTTCCAGATCGAGCTGTTCCAGCTGGAACTGGCGCACGGGCGCGATCGCGGTCCAAAGCGCGGCGGGGAAGTTCGGATAGTGGCTGCTGCCGTCGGGCAGCACCAGCATATTGCGCGCCCGCCCCAGGATCCGCCTGATCACCGGCAGGGAACGACCGCAGGCACAGGGCTCGCCCACCTCCGCGTAGTCGCCGATCTCGTAGCGGATCAGGGGCGTGGCATAGTTGTGCAGGGGGGTCACCACCACCCGCCCGACCTCACCGGGCCCGCAGGGTCGGCCGGCGGCGTCGAGCACCTCGACCAGCGCCACCTCGGACTGGAGGTGGTAGTGCTCGTGGCCGGGGCACTGCAGGGCCAGGTAGCCGACCTCCTGGGCACTGTACATGTCGGTCAGAGGCACCCCGAGCACCTCACGGCAGAGACGCCTCGCCTCGTCGTCCACCACCTCGCCGTAGCTGCGCACCTCGCGCAGGCGTTGGGGGCACCGCCCCTTGGCAATAAACCGGTGGATCAACGCCACCAGGTTGGTCGGCATGGTCAGCAGGTACTCCGGGTCAAGCTCCAGGAGCCAGTCGGCCTGGGCCCCGACATCCGTACGAATGTTCATGCCGAACGACTGCCCGGTGACGAAACCGACGTCGGTCGTCCGCCCCCATCCCGGCAGCACTTCGGGCGTTCCCGGGGGCGCCGCCACCTGCGGACGGATCGCGGCAAGACGGGTGGCGAAATCGCGCTCGTGCCAAAGATGATCGCGCAGGGTGATGGCTTCGAGATAGAAGCGCACCAGGTCGGTCTGGGCGACCTGCACCGGCATGCCGGTGGAGCCGGAGGTCTGCAATGTGTGCACGGCGCCATGCTGAGGCGGCGTCTGCCGGCTGCGCAGGGACGCCCCCGCCGCCTGCACCTCGCTGCGCGACAGGATCGGCAGCTCGGCCCATAGTTCGGGGGTCAGCGCGGCACCGGGGTGCCAGGAGCGGAAACGCTTGCGATAGAACGGCACCTGGCGTGCCGCGTGGCCGAGCAGCTCGCCCAGTTGAACGAACTGGTTGCGCTGCAGCACCTCCGGCTCGAGACGCTCGCTGCGCCGCAGATGGTATTGCATGGCGAGCGTGCCGGCGGCCGGACCGCCTGCCATCACCGGCCAAACGTTGCCAGGAATCTGCCGGCGCAGGTGTTCCAGGGGGCCGCCGCTCATCGTGTCACCTCGGAGAGAAACTCCTCGAACTTGCCGCCGGCACTGCGCTCCAGCGCTTCGGGATAGACGAAGTCGACGACAAACGGGTAGCCGAAGGATTCGCGGATCGCCGCGGCAAACTCCGCCTCTTCCTCACCGCTCATCGGCCGCCTCGTCACCAGCCGGACCTCCAACCGCTCCAGGCTCTTTTGTACGATCTGCATCTGCCGGATCGGCATCTCCGCACTGCGCCGGTAAAGCTTGGAGAAGACCGGCCAACCCTGGCGACCGTCGGGCAGGGTCAGCATGTTGCGCACGCGGCCGAGAATCCGCGTGAGCACCGGCAGCCCACGACCGCAGGCGCAGGCCTCGCCGACCTCGGCATAGTCGCCGATCTCATAGCGCAACAGGGGCATGGCGAAGTTGTGCAGGGTAGTCACCACCACCCGGCCGATCTGGCCGGGGCCGCAGGGCCGGCCGGCGGCGTCCAGCACCTCGAGGATCACGTTCTCGGCCTGCACGTGGTAATGGTCATGCTCCGGACACTGCAGCGCCATGTAACCCACCTCGCGCGAGCTGTAGGCGTCCACCAGCGGCACCCCCCACGCCTCGCGGCAGAGCTCCCGCAGGTCGTCAGGCAGCGATTCGCTCACCGTGCGCACCTCGCGCAGGAACGGCAGTTCGACGCCGCGCTCGAGGCAGAGGCGCGCCAGCGCGGCCGCGTTGGTCGGGTAGGTCAGCAGGTAGGCCGGTTGTTCCCGCAGCAGCCACTCCAGCTGCTGCTCGATGCCGGCGTCGATGTTGAGGCTGGCCGACGGACCGGTATTGAAGGCCAGGTCCGCTGGCGGGCCCCAGCTCGGCGCCTTGTGCCCATTCTTGTGCCACGGTGTGCCCTCGGGCGCCGAGCGGATGGCGCCGAGCTTGGCCCTGAAGCCGCGGTTGTGCCACAGGTGGTCGCGCAAGGTGAAGGCGTTCCAGAATGCCCCGACCAGATGGGTGGCGTGGATCAGAATCGGCTTGCCGGTGGAACCGGAGGTGCGGGTCTCGCCCACCTCGCCGTGCCCGGGCGGCACACTGTGGGCCTGCAGGCCGCCGGGCACCGCCTGCAGTTCGCTACGGGTGAGTATCGGCAGCCGCTGGAAGTCGCCCCAGGCGAGCGCCTCGCCCGGACGGATGCCGGCGGCGTCCAGGCGTTCGCGGCAGAGGGGAATGGTGCGGTGGGCGTGTTCGAGCAGCGCCGCGAGCTGAGTCAACTGGTGTTCGCGCAAGCGCTCGGCCGACCACCATTGGCTGTCGTCGAGTTGCAGCAGCAGCGCCAGCAGCGGCCCACCGAGCGGCGTCGGCAGCGGTGGCCAGAGGTTGCCGGGTATCTGGGTAGCCTGGGGATTCGCCTTGGGCCCGCGGGGGCCGCCCTTTTTTTTCGTTTCGCGCCGCGCCATAGGCCTCGCATCGTAACGTGCCTCAGGGCTGGAGCATAGTTGCCGGGCGCAGGAAACGCCGGGCAGGCGCAAAAAGAGAGGCGCCCGCAGGCGCCTCTCCCCTCCTTATTTCCCTTCGCCTTGTCTCACTTCTCGACCGGCGGCAGCAAATTGGTCGTCACGAACAGGTCGACGTGACGGGTCGTGTCGCTGCCTTCGCCCTCGAAAGACACTGTCCGTGTGACATCCGCAACACCGCCAACGGTCTGGGCGTTGGTGCCGAAGAAGGCGCCGTTCACACTACCCGTGTACGTGGTCGGGTTCCCCTTGACGTTCTCCCCCGACAGGTTGGTCGAGGTGAGGTTCACGCCGCTGATGGTACCGTTGGCGTCAAAGGCGAACGCGGTGGGAGCAAATCCGTTGGACCACGAACCGTCCCAGACACCGCTGTTGAGCGTGACGTTGATGTGGACGATCTGACCGCCGTAGATGGTCCCGCCTTGGTAGTGAGCGGTAATGCCACCGATGTTGCTCTGCAGCGCGCTCAGGGTCGGCGTCACGCCGTAGATGAAGGCGCCTTCACCGCCCTTGGGCCCGCAGCGACCGCAGGTCTTGTCGCTCCAGCCATCCATGAGGAACCGCGACTGATCACTGCCGATGGCCAGCTCGAGCATCGGGAAGTAAACGCCACTGATCTCGCTGTGCTGGTGGTCTGCATGGCCCGATGCCATGAAGATCGGCAGACCCCAGTGCGGCTCGAAGTAGAAGCCGTTCATCGAGACCGACGACACCGTCGGATAGAGCTCCCCGTACTTGCCCAGGGTGATGGGCACGACCTGGAAGGTCGCGTCGTTAATCTGGACCCACAAGCCGCAATAGCCGGCGCAGGTCTTGCCGGGGGTGGCGTCGAGGTTGAACAGCGCCGCCACGTAGTGATTCCAACTGTACGAGCCTCCGCCTTCACCGCCGTAGATGCTGAACTGACCCTGACCACCTCCATGATGGTGGCGACCAGTCAGCTTGTAGGTGGCGAAGCCGCACGGCGCGCCGGGCGCGCAAGGGCCGTTCTCCACCCCGACGTCGGGACGGTACTCATACAGGCCGGCCAAATCCAGGAAACCGACCCCCTGCGGACCGGCTGCCGGGCTGACCATCTTGGCCCACGGGCCCCAGCTATAAACGGAATCCTCATCGTCCTGTGTTGCGCCGACGGCATTGACTGCTGCGGTAGCGAGGGCGATGCCGATTGCCGCGGCGAGGATTGTCTTCATGGTCTTCATGACACACCTCCTTGCAGACATTCAGCTGCTACCAAACTGTGTTTCCGGGAGTGGCGCATCTTTAACCGGAACATCCGTCGCCCCCGACCTTCAGAGATACCCTGACATTTCCAAGGTATGGGTAATTCTCCTGATATAAGGATAGTCCGTTTTGTGACGAAGTTAACGCGACGTTAAGACCAAAGGGGTGGGGAAGGCGCCGAACGACGACGAATTATCTTTATTTTTCAGTCAGCAGGCGCGACCCATGGACATGCCCACGGTCGACACAAAAACATGATCTGGATCAAACCCGATTGAGCGCCGCGGAAAGGACCGGGGCGCGGTACGGGCCGGCGGTCACGGGAGTGGAAGGGAGCCGGGCCGCAGAAAAGGAAAAGGCGCCCTAAGGCGCCTTTCCAACAGCCGATCCGGGAAGAGGATCAGTTGAACGTCTTACTCAAGGTAATCATGGTCTGATCCCGGTCGTAGGTGTACCAGGTCACGTTCGACTTGTTGCGGATTTTGGTGATGCTGGCGTCGAGCACGGCGTCCTTGAAGAAGCCGGGGGTCTTGAAGGTGTGCTTCACGCCGATGGAGTACTGGGTCTGGGTCTCGTCACGCGAGACGTTTGCGACGGGCTCCGGGGCCGCGTACTGGATGTCCATCTTGTTCCACTTGCCGTAGACGGAACCGTTGGTCCAGGTGGCGACGTTGACGCCGGCGAAGAGATTGGTGCCGTCGTTGCTGAAGCGGCGGTTGTCACTGCCGGTATACACCGTACCGTTGCTGGCGGTGGCACTCCGATCGATGGCGGTCTTTTCCCGGAACCACTGGTAGCCGAGCTGGGTGGCGACGCGGCCGTGCAGCAGGTACTGGCCCCAATAACCGCCGTACATCTGGTAATGGCCGTCGCGACCGTTGTCTTCCGGCCGGTAGAAGTGGCGCCAGCTGTAGGTGCCGTCGATGGTGAACTCGCCGGTGGGGTAGTTCCAGGTGACAGTCGGCGAGATCGACTTGAACATGGCCAGCTTGGCATTGCCGAGACGGATGTAATCGCCCTGGAAATTCAGGTTCATGCGCAGGTGCCGCGGCACGATCAGCGAGGGACCGGTGCCGGCACTGATCACGTCCAGATCGTAGGTGTTCAACTTGCGGTAATCGCGGCGGTAGACGCCGGCATTGCTCTGCCACAGGAACATGGCATTGCGCTGGCCGATGCGCACCCGCTGGCCGGTCTGGTAGGTATGGCTGATGCCAGCCGAAAGCAGCAGCGCGTCATCCGGCTGGGCCTTGGAATTCTGATCGAGCGTCAGCACCAGACCACCCACGTTGACCACGTCGCCGCTCGGGCCGACGTTGACGTTGGTGTCGTGCATGTAGCCCACTGACACGTTGGGCCGCCAGGTGTTGCGCTTCTGCACCTGTTCGGCATCCTTCTTCACCTGCGCCAGGAAGGCGAGGATCGCCAGGCGCACGTTCGGCGGGGTCTTGGGATCGTCGAGCACCACCTGGGCCTGCTTCTGGGCCTCTTCATAGTCCAGCAGGCGGTAATAGGTGACCGCCAGTTCCAGGCGCGCACGGTGCAGCTTGGGCTGGTTGCTCAGGATCTCGTTAAAATCGTCCGCTGCGTTGTACAGCTCACCCGCGTTGCGTTCCGACATCGCCTTGCGGAAGACGGATTCCGGATCGACGTTGCTGGATGCCTCCGCCGCCATCGCGGACCCGACGCTTAACAGGGAGATAACGCAGGCCGCCAAAAGGCTAACACGCAGCGTCTTACCGTCTTGTTGTGCCATGGCTACAATCCTCTGAATTTTGCTACAAAAAGTTGCTAATTTGTCGAGCAGTGTAGCTCCAGCAGCAATCCTGGTAAAGTCTTAATGAACTGTCCCCGGTCATCTATAAAGAAGATTAGGGGGGGCAGCTCCTCCGGCATGGCCTTCGAGAGGCTCACGACACCGATGCAGAACGACACGCCCGCATCTGGCCGGGGCACCGCCGAGCAACGGCTGGCGCCCAGTTTCCTGGCGTTCACCCTGCTGCTGATCTTCAGCCTCCCGGCAACCGCCACCCCGCGCCTTTTCGGCTACCACGAATCGCGCCAGTCGGACATGAGCATCCTCACCCAGTGGCTGTCGGTCATGAAGCGCCATATCCGCGAAGACACCCCTGACGGCGACTGCTCCAGCGGTCGCTTCAACAAGTGCCATCTGCGCCAGTGGTACGCCTTCCTCAAGAGCATCAAGGGCAGGCCGAGGCTGGAGCAGATGCGCCTGGTGAACAACTTCGCCAACAAGCAGAACTACGTGCTCGACATCGACAACTACGGCGTCGAAGACTACTGGGCGATCGTTAAGGAATTTTTGAACAATGGTGGTGACTGCGAGGACTACGCCATCACCAAGCTCTATTCGCTGCAGTGGCTCGGCTTTCCCATCAGCTCCACCCGCCTGGTGATTCTGCAGGACACCAACCTCGGCGTGCAGCACGCAGTGCTCGCGGTCTATATCAACGGCGACATCAAGATCCTCGACAACCAGACCCAGCAAATCGTCTCCCACCGCAAGATTGCCCACTACGTGCCGATCTATTCGGTGAACCAGAGAAGCTGGTGGATGTACACACCGTAGCCACCCACCGCCACCCCAATCCAGCGCAAGGCGACCGATGCAATGAAGACGCTTTCGAAATCCAGCAATCCCGCTCTCGCAGGCCTGCTGCTGCTCGCCCTGCTGATGGCCAGCGGCATCTGGCTGGTACTGAGCTTCGTCGGCCACGAGCGCCAGCGCGACCTCCAGGATTGGCAGGTGACCCTCGGTCTGATGGCCGACGCCCGGGTCGACGCCGTGTCGAAATGGGTCGAGCGCCAGTTCACGACCCTCGGCCATCTCGCCCAGAACGGCTCGCTGCAGCTCTACACCCAGCAGCTGGCCCAGCCCCGTGACGCCCAGGACACCAGCAGCGACGGCCAGCCGGTCGAACCGGCCCAGCTCTCCTACCTGCGCAACCTCCTGCTGGCCACGGCGGAGCGCGAGGGTTTCCAGGACCCGCCGCGGCGCGGCCCGACGATTCAGGCCAACGTGGCCTTCCAGGCCGACAACGGCCTCGCCCTGGTCGATATCCACGGCAAGGTGATCGTCGCCACCGCCGGCTTCCCCCCGCCCGACGAGGCCATGAAGGCGGCGCTCCACCGGGCCCTAAGCAGCGGTGAACAGCAACTGCGCGGCCTCTACCTCAACGACAACAAGCGTCCTACCATCGGCTTCGTGGTGCCGGTCTACGCGCTGCAGGCGATGAGCCCCCATCCCACGGTGATCGGGGCCCTGGTGGGGGTGAAGAACGCCGGCAGCCACCTCTACCCACTGCTCCGGGCCCGCGGCCTGTCGACCCATAGCGACGAGGCGATGCTGCTGCGCCGCGAGAACGGCTCGGTGGTCTACCTGAGCCCGCTCGGCAACGGCACCAAACCGCTGCAGCTACAGTTGGCCGCAGGCACCGTCGGGGTCGCCGGCGTCTGGGCAGTGAAGGACCCGGGCGGCTTCGCCCTGAAACGGGATTACGCCGGCAAACCGGTCCTGGTGGTGAGCCGCCGGGTGGCCGGCACGCCGTGGGTACTGGTGCAGAAGATCGACGCGGCCGAGGCGCTGCGCGAATCCAACTCCCACCAGCGCTTCCTGCTCACCTCCTTCCTGCTGGCGCTGTTGCTCACCGCCACCCTGCTGGTGGCGGCCTGGCGCCACGGCACCAGCCTGCGCGAACAGCGGGCCGCAAGCGAGCTGCGGGAAAAGACCCGCCAACTGCAGTCCCAGACCCGCCTGCTGCACGCGATCAACGACAACATCACCGACTACATCTACCTGCTGGACCACGAAGGCCGCTTCTTCTTCGCCAACCAGGCCCTGAGCGGCCGCCTCGGCCTGAACGCCGAGGACCTCAACGGCAAGACCGTGGCCAGCATCCTGGGCCCCGAGGCAGCCAAACCGCTGGAGACGATCAACCGCGAAACCCTCACCAGCGGTGAGAGCCAGGTACGGACCCTGCAGATAGAGATCAACGGCGAACTGCGCTCGTTCCATGCCGCCTTCATTCCAATCCCCTACGAAAGTGACCGGCCCAGTGCGGTACTCACCGCCCTGCACGACGTGACCCTGCTGGAGGAGACCCAGCGCCGGCGCGAACGCCTGATGCGCCAGTTGGTCGGCGCACTGATGAAGGCCATCGACCTGCACGACCCCTACTCCACCAACCACTCGGCGCGCACGGCCCAGGTGGCGGTGGCGATCGGCCGGGCCATGGAGCTGGAACCGGCGGAGCTGGAGACCCTGGAGACGGCGGCCAATCTCTGCAACCTGGGCAAGCTGAACATCCCCAAGGAGATCCTGACCAAGAAGGAGAAGCTGACCGACGAGGAGGT
>CAZMMH010000076.1:0-8870 GCA_964567315.1 uncultured Gammaproteobacteria bacterium | reverse complement strand
ACGACGAGCTGGTCGAGGTGACCCCCAACCACATCCGCCTGCGCAAGAAGCTGCTCTCCGAGAACGACCGCAAGCGGGCCTCCCGCGGCTGACGGCCCGCACCGGGGGCGGCGTGAGCCTCCCCCGGGGCAGAGGGTTTTCCTGTATGGCGGCTCTCCCGGGCCGCTGCTCTAATCGGTGCCACGGCACGATCCCCGTGCCGGTAAGGCCAAGAGACCAATTCAGGAGGATGGAGATGCGTCGAATGATCCGTACGTGGGCCGCCGGCTGCGTGTTGGCGGGTGGGCTGCTGGCCGGGGCCGCCGCGGTTGCCGACCCGGGTTTCAGCGACAAGCCCCACAAGATGGTGATCCAGGTTGATTCCGCCGACCCGGCGATTCAGAACCTGGCCCTGAACAATGCAGTCAACCTGCAGAAGCTCAGGGGGATGGACGACGTGGCGATCGAAGTGGTCGCCTACGGTCCGGGGCTGACCATGCTGCTGAAGAATCCCAAGAACAAGCTGGCCGCGCGGGTGAACAGCCTGGCGCTGCAGGACATCAGCTTCAGTGCCTGCGGCAACACCATGGCCAAGATGGAGAAAAAGACCGGCAAGAAGCTGACGCTGCTTGCGGGGGCCCACAAGGTGACCGCCGGCGTCGGCCGCATCCTCGATCTGGAGGAGCACGGCTACGCCTATCTGCGTCCCTGAGTCATCCGGGGGCGGATAGAAAAAGGCCCCGGGGCGCGGGGCCCCGGGGCCGACAGCCACTTCCTGGCTGGAAGGCGATTGATGAGCTGTGCATCCTGCACTCGCCGAGAATCCTCCCCTGGCCTCCATTGCCGGGGTTCGGCTTCCCAGCCGGCGTCCTGCCGACGCCCCATGTCCGTACGAGACGCATAGTCATTCTGGTCCACGTGCCGGGGCCTGTCAGTCGGGCGTGAACCACATGGCGTGTAAGCAAATGCTTACACGCGCGGGTGTTGGTGAGCGGCCGGGTGGGGGCTATCCTTGGGGCCGCCTTTGCCGCCCGTCCGGACCCGTCATGCGCCACCTCCATCCCCCGATTCAGCCCTACGTCACCCATACCCTGCCGGTCGATCCGCCCCACCAGCTCTACGTGGAGGAGTGCGGCAGGCCGGACGGCATCCCGGTGGTGTTCCTGCACGGCGGGCCGGGTTCGGGTTGTGAGCCCTATCACCGCAGCTTTTTCGACCCGGAGCGCTACCGTATCGTGCTGCTCGACCAGCGCGGCACCGGCCGCTCCCAGCCCCACGCCGAGCTCGAGGGCAACACCACGCAGGCCCTGGTGGCGGATCTGGAGGCGATCCGCCGGCACCTGGGGATCGAGCGCTGGGTGGTGTTCGGCGGATCCTGGGGCTCCACCCTGGGCCTGGTCTACGCCGAGACCCATCCCGAGCGGGTCCTGGGGCTGGTCCTGCGCGGGATCTTCCTCTGCCGGCCGCAGGACATCCGCTGGTTCTACCAGGAGGGGGCCAGCCGGCTGTTCCCGGAATATTGGCAGGCCTTCCTGCGACCGATCCCCGAGGCGGAGCGGGACGACCTGCTGGCCGCCTACCACCGTCGCCTCACCGGACACGACGAGGTGGCGAGGATGGCCGCGGCCAAGGCCTGGTCCCTGTGGGAGGGGCAAACCAGCACGCTGAAGCCCAAACAGGCGGTGATCGAGCACTTCGGCGACAGCCTTACGGCGCTCTCCCTGGCGCGCATCGAGGCCCATTACTTCAAGCACGACAGCTTTCTGGAGCCGGACCAGATCGTGCGCAATGCCCACCGCCTGGCCGAGATTCCAGGCGTGATCGTGCACGGCCGTTACGATGTGGTCTGTCCGCCGGACCAGGCCTGGGCCCTGCACCGGGCCTGGCCCCAGGCCGAACTGCAGATGATCGCCGACGCCGGCCATTCGGCCACCGAACCGGGCATCGTCGACGCCCTGATCAGCGCCACCGACCGGATCGCGGACCGGGTGGGATGATCGGCCTGCTGCAGCGGGTCAGCGGCGCGCGGGTCGAGGTCGACGGCGAAACGGTCGCCGCGATCGGTCGCGGCCTGCTGGTGCTGGTGGGGGTGGAGCGGGGTGACGGCGAGGCCCAGGCGGAGCGTCTGCTGGAGCGGCTGCTGAGCTACCGGGTGTTCCCGGACGCCGAAGGGCGCATGAATCGGAGTCTGGCGGACGTCGGCGGCGGCCTGTTGCTGGTGCCCCAGTTCACCCTGCCGGCCGACACCCGCAAGGGCACGCGCCCCAGCTTCACCCCGGCGGCGGCGCCGGAGGCGGGGATGCAGCTGTTCGATTTCCTGCTCGAGCGTGCCCGCGTCCGCCACGCGCCGGTCGCCGCCGGCCGTTTCGGCGCCGATATGCAGGTGAGCCTCACCAACGACGGCCCGGTCACCTTCTGGCTGCAGGTGCCGCCGCCGGGCTGAATGGATTTTGCCGCTGCCCGGTGGTAACGTTGCCAGCCATTTCGCCATTTCGGGTGCGCGCCGGACACGGGCGGGCACCGGGGTAACCACCGTTATGCAATTCGATGTTCCCGAGGAGCAGCGCAAGGCTGCGCGTCAGCCGCACGACCTGTTTCTCATCAATCTGATTTTCAACCACATTCTGCTGTTCGTGACCTTCATGAGCATGGCCTCGCTGCAGCTCTTCGTGCTGGTCGTGCCGGTGATTTCCTTCATCGTCCTCTCCTACACCTTCTGGCGCGCCAAACGCTCGCTGCGGCTCGATCCCTGGTTCGTGAAGTGCCACTGGCAGATCTGTTCCCGCCGTTCGCGGGGCTTCATCGTCATGCTGGGGCTGATGGCGGCGGTGATGTTCGCCATGGTGATCGACGCCGGTTTCAGCTTCAAGGCGATGCACCCGGGCCATTGGGCGATCATCGGCGCCACGGTGCTGCCGACCATGGTCACGGTGCTGGTGCTGATCATCATGGAGTCCGAGGCGCTGCACCAGGCACGCTTCGGTCTCGTACCCAAGGGCATCGTGGCGCGCTTCCCCGAAGGGGCGCTGCAGCCGCTGGATGAGGATGAGGACGAGGACGACGGGCTACAGCCGCAGGAGTGAGTGCGTGAAGGCGCTGATCGAACGTCACATGTTTCTTTTCGTGCTCGGCCTCAGCGTGGTTGCGCTGGCGGTCGGCTTTCTCTGGTCGTCGGGCAAGCCGGTGCGCGAATTCGGCGACGTGCCCTGGCATATCGTGCGGCTGCCGGACGGCGCCACCCGGGTCTTCGGCATGACCCTGGGCCGCACCACCCTGGCGGCGGCCCAGGACGCCCTGGGCAGCCAGGCCGAGGTCACCCTGTTTGCCACCTCCGCAGGTCGCTACAAGGTCGAGGCCTACATGAACGACGTCTACATGGCCGGCCTCAAGGCGCGTCTGGTGTTCAGCTTCGACATCCCCCAGGCCGAGCTCAAGCAGATGTTTTCCCGCGGCGCCCGCATCAGCACCATGGGCAGCGGGGAGCACCGGGTGAGCCTGGGCGACGCCGACCTCAAACGGGTGCGTGCCGCCGCGATCGTCGGCATCACCTATATCCCGATGATCGACCTGGATGCGCAGATGGTGGAGCACCGTTTCGGCAAGCCGGCGGAGAAGCTGCACGACCGTGAGGACGCCGGCGTGGTCCATTGGCTCTATCCGGCGGAGGGTCTCGACGTGGCCCTGTCGAGCACGGGCAAGGATGTGCTGCAGTACGTGCTGCCAAGCCAGTTCGAGCGCCTGCGCGCGCCCCTTCTTTCAGCCCCCGCCGAAGCGGCCCCGTGACGGCCGGGGCGGCTACGCCCCTTTAATCCTCGTCGTCATTGTCGGGCCAGTTAAAGCCCTGTTGTTTTTGCCCGTCGCCGGCCTTCGGCGCCTTTTTCTTCTTGCCCGGCAGTCGCGGATCGTCGTCGTCCATCAGGATGCGGTGGGAGTCGCCGTCCAGGTCGTCGTACTGGCCGCTGCGCACGGTCCAGAAGAAGACGATCACCATGGCCAGGCCGAGTATCAGCATCAGGGGGATCAGGCCGTAAATCACGCTCATCGGGGGTCCTCTCGTCCGGCGGTGTGTCAGCCGCGGGGTGCGGCGTTCTTGAACATGCTGCGGATGCGCGCCGCATTGCCGATCACCGCCAGTGAACTGATCGGCATGGAGATGGCCGCCACCACGGGGGTGATCAGGGCGGCCATGGCCAACGGTACCATGATCACGTTGTAGGTGATCGAAATACCGATATTCTGGCGGATGGTGCGCAGGGTCCGGCGGGAGAGTTGGGCCGCCTGGCGCACCCGGTCCAGCTCGTCGCTGATCAGCACGATGTCGGCACACTCCATGGAGACGTCGGTGCCGGAACCGACCGCGATGCCGACGTCGGCCCGGGTCAGCGCGGGGGCGTCGTTGACGCCGTCGCCGATCATCGCCACCCGTTCGCCGCGGGCCTGCAGCTCGGCGATGACCCGGTCCTTGTCCTCGGGCAGCACCTCGGCGATCACCTCCATGCCGCCCAGCTGTTCGGCCACCGCCTCGGCCACCCGGCGGCGGTCGCCCGAGAGCAGGGTCATGCGGATGCCGGCGGCACGCAGACCGGCGACCATGTGTGCGGCGTCGTGCCGCAGACGGTCGGCCACCGCCAGGGCGCCGGCGTGGCGGCCGTCGAGGGTGACGTGAATGCAGCTCACCCCGGTGGTCTCCAGTTCGGCGATCCGGGCTGCGAACCCAGCGTCCTGGGCCACGCCAAGGGAGTCGAGCCAGGCGCCGGTGCCGATGGCGACTTCGCGGCCCTCGACCCGGCCGCGTACGCCGGCGCCGGGGCGGCTGACGAAGCCCTCGGTGCGACGGCTCTTGAAGGCGATGCCCCGCTCCTGGGCACCCCCCACCACGGCCTGGGCGATGCTGTGTTCGGAGAAGCGCTCGAGCGCCGCGCAGTCGGCCAGCAGGGAGGCCTCGTCGATCCCGTCGGCGACCAGCAGCTGCTGCAGCCGCATGCGCCCCTCGGTGAGGGTGCCGGTCTTGTCGAAGACGAAATGGGTGATGCTGGAGAGGGTCTCCAGCACCGCGCCGTTCTTCACCAGGATGCCGTTGCGCGCGCCCAGGCCGGAGGCCACGGCGATCGCCATGGGCGTGGCCAGGCCGAAGGCGCAGGGGCAGGTGATGATCAGCACCGAGGTGGCGGCCATCATCGCCGCCTCGAAGTCGTGGGAGAGCCAGAACAGGAAGGTGGAGGCGCCCAGCAGCAGGGTCACGCCGACGAACCATGGCACGATACGGTCGGCCACGCACTGGATCGGTGCCTTGGAGGCCTGGGCCTCTTCCACCAGACGGATGATGCGACCGAGGGCGGTGTCGCGCAGGGTGTGCTCCACCCGCACGGTAAGCGCGCTCTCCAGGTTGACCGTGCCGGCGGAGATCCCGTCGCCGTCGCCCTTGGAGACCGGCTGGGATTCACCGGTGAGCATGGCCTCGTCCACGGCGCTGCGGCCGTCGATCACGACGCCGTCCACCGGCACCTTGTCGCCCGCCTTGACCAGCACCAGATCGCCCGGCTTGACCGTGCGGATCGGCACGATCTTGGTTTCGTCGCCGCGCAGCACCATCGCCACCCGCGGCTGCAGGTCGAGCAGACGCTGGGTCGAGGCCATGGCATGGCGCTTGGAGATGGCCTCGAGGTAGCGCCCGACCAGAATCACGAAGAGAAAGTTGACCACGGTGTCGAAGTAGACGTGGCCGCTGGCGCTGTGGGTCGCTGTGACGTAGGTGGAGTAGCCGTAGGTCACCGAGGCGCCGATGGCGATGGGCAGGTCCATGCCCAGATGCAGGTGGCGCACGCCGGTCCAGGCTCCCTTGAGAAAGGGCCAGCCGGAGTAGAACAGGGTCGGCGTGGCCAGGGCGAAGCCGATCCAATAGAACAGCTGGCGGAACTCGCCGTGCTTGGCACCGGCGTAGAGGGCGATGGAGATCCACAGCAGGTTCATCATCGCGAAGCCGGCAAAGGCCATGCGGTAGAGCAGGGAGCGGTGCCGTTTCTTCAGCGCGCCTTCGGCGGTCTCGGGGTCGTAGGGGACGGCGGCATAGCCGATATCGCCCAGGCGGCGGATGATCTCGGAGAGCTTGATGCGCTCATTGTCCCAGCGCAGGTGCAGCCGCTTGCCCGCGAGGTTGGCCTTGGCCTCGAGAATGCCCGGTGCCGGCTCGAGGCTGCGTTCGATCAGCCAGACGCAGGCGGCGCAATGGATGCCCTCCACCAGCAGGTGGATCTCGCGCTGCTGGCCGAGCTCGCCGACGAATTCGCTTTGGACCTCGTCGAGGTCATACAGGCCGACGTCCTTGGGCGGCGGCGGGGGCGGCGCCAGGGGGGTGCCGTCGGGGGTGCGCTGGTAGAAGCCCTCCAGGCCGGCGGCGTAGATCGCCTTGCACACGGCCTGGCAGCCGGGACAGCAGAACTGGCGGGTGGCGCCGTCGAGCGCCTCTTCGAAGCGCTCGTCGCCGGGGAGGGGCAGGCCGCAATGGAAGCAGGCGCCGTCGGTCGTGGACTGACCGCCCATGAATCGGTCGCGCGACGCCTCAGTTGGGGCGCACGAAGATGCGCTGGGTGCTGGAGAACTCGTCCTTGTCGCGACGGGCCACGCCGGAGATGTCCCACACGCCCTTCAGCTTGAAGGCGACCTCAACGCTGTACTGGCCCGGCGCGGTCTCCTTCATCGGCACGGTGAAGTCGGCGTCGGCGTCCGACGGGCGGTAGGCCTGCAGCTGCATCTTGGCGTTGGTCAGGGGCTGGCCGGCACGGTCGACCACGGTGACCAGGTAGCGCTGTTTCTGGCCCAGGTGGATCTCGTCGGGCGACTGCAGCTGCATGGTCCAGGCGAGGGCCTTGCGCGCCGCCAGGCGGTCACGCACGTGCTTCTCCATGTCCTGGCCCTTTTCGTAGTAGTTCTTGGTCACCAGGCCGGGGCTGGTGATGATCGCCGTGGAGATGAAAAAAATGTTGACGCCGAGCACCACGGTGATCGCGCCGATCAGGCCGACCACCCATGGGTTGCGGAAGGCCTGCTTGTTGGACTGTGACAGGAAGCGTTTCGGATTCTGCATCGGTTGTTCCATGGTCGACACTGCCTCGATGGTTACTTAGCGTGGGTCCTCACTTGCGCGGCCCCATGAACATACTCTCGTAGTCGGACTGCGCCTTGGGGTTTTCCGTTCCCTGTACCTGGAATTTCACCCCGGCACGCGCGCCCGGCAGGTCGACGTGCGGCACCCGCACGTAGACGCTGAAGCTGCTCAGTCCCGACTTGCGCACGGTGACCACGTCGGGCACGCCGACCATCGTCATGCCTTTGATGCCGGAGGCGCTGATGTGCACCGGCATGTCCTGATCGGTTTTGTTCAGGATCTTGACGGTGTACTTGTTCTGGATCGAGCCGTTGCTCAGCAGCACGTACAGCGGCTGCCGTTCGTGCAGCACCTTGAGCTCGAGGGAGCCGAGATGGGTCAGGCCGTAGACCAGTCCGCTGATCGCCAGAACGATGATGGTGAGGTAAATCAGCACGCGCGGCCGCTTGTACAGGGCCACCGTATTGCCGCCCTCCAGCTCGTGCAGGGAGGCGTAACGGATCAGGCCGCGGGGCCGGCCGATCTTGTCCATCACCGAGTCGCAGGCGTCGATGCACAGGGCGCAGGTGATGCAGCCCTCCTGCTGGCCGCTGCGGATGTCGATGCCGGTGGGGCAGACCGCGACGCACTGGCCGCAGTCGATGCAGTCGCCCTTGCCCTCGTCGATCTTGCCCTTTTTCAGTTTGCCGCGCGGTTCACCGCGCTCGAAGTCGTAGGCCGGCAGTACCGTGTCGCGGTCGTACATGACCCCCTGGATGCGGGCGTAGGGGCAGAGCCAGAAACAGGCCTGCTCGCGCATGTGGCCGGCGAGTACGTAGGTGCCGGCGGTGAACAGGCCGAGTACCGCCCAGGCGACCGAACCGGCCTGCAGGGTGAAGTAATCGTGCCAGAGCTGGAACGCGTCGGTGAACCAGGCGGCGAAGCTGATGCCGGTGAGCATGGCGATCAGCAGCCAGAGGAAGTGCTTGATCCCCTTGATCCGGATCTTGCGCGCGCTCCAGGGCGCCTGCTCGAGCTTGCGCCGCTTGGCCGGTGCACCCTCGAGGCGCTCCTCGATCCAGGTGAAGATGTCGGTCCAGACGGTCTGGAAGCAGAAATAGCCGCAGAACACGCGGCCGGCGACCGAGGTCACCGCGGCCAGCAGAATGGCGAAGAACAGCAGCACCATTGCCAGCATCCAGACGTCCTGGGGCAGGATGGTGAGGTCGAAGAAGTGGAACTGGCGGTTGGGGATGTCGAGCAGGATCGCCTGCTTGCCGTGCCAGCGCAGGTACGGCCCGAGGAAGAAGACCAGCCAGACGCAGGCGGTGAGCCACTTCAGCGCGCGGAAACGACCCGGCATGCGCTTGGCGTGGATCGTCTCCTCGCCGGTGTTGACGTGCCAGGTCGACAGCTCCTCGTAGAGGGAGTCGGCATGATCCTGGGCGGCGGAATCGGTCTTCATCTCCACAGTACTCTTACCTCGCCTCGATATCCGGTACGGAAGTGGCATCCTCTTGCGGGTGCCGGGCGGGATGGGGAAGGGCTCGGAGCGAGCCTTTCGGGATCCCGCACAGGGGGTCGGGCAGTCGTCGATGCGACGGGGGCAAACCCAGCGAATATTAGCACACACTCATGAAAAAAGGGGCCTTTTGGCCCCTTTTCCCAACACGATCGTGCAACCCTGATAGTCGTTTTCAGTCTTCGGAATGTGTCGTCTTCATCAGCTTGATCACCTTGGCGCCCAAGAACACGATGATGACCACGCAGATGGCGACACTGATGATGGAACCCCAAAATACTGCGT
>CAZMMH010000075.1:0-9146 GCA_964567315.1 uncultured Gammaproteobacteria bacterium | reverse complement strand
GCGCTGACGATGGCGGCGTCCTCGGCGTCGCTGACCAGGTCGCGGACGAAGCTGCGGTCGATCTTCAGGCGCCGGATGGGAAAGCGTTTCAGGTAGTTGAGTGACGAGTAGCCGGTGCCGAAGTCGTCCACCGCGATGCTGACCCCGATGGCACGCAGTTCGTGCAGCACGCGGATGGTCTCCACCGCATCCTCCATCAGCATCGACTCGGTCAGCTCCAGGACCAGCCGGCGCGGCTCGATCCCGTGGCGCTCCAGGGTCTCGCGTATGGAGTTGAGGAAGTGGCTATGGCGGAACTGGCGGGCGGAGATGTTGATGGCGATCTCAGGCGGCTCCAGCCCCTGGGCCTGCCAGGCGGCGATCTGGGCGCAGGCCTGCTCCAGCACCCACTCGCCGATCGGCACGATCAGCCCGCTCTCCTCCGCCAGCGGGATGAAGCCGTCGGGCATCACCAGGCCGAGATCCGGACTGTGCCAGCGCAGCAGGGCCTCGCCGCCTACCAGGCTGCCGTCGCGGGCGTCCACCAGCGGCTGGTAGTGGAGCAGGAACTCGTTCCGGCTGAGGGCCTTGCGCAGTGAGCTTTCCAGGGCCAGGTGCTGCAGTGAGCTGGCATTCATGGTCGGGCTGTAGAGGCGGAAGCCGTTGCGCCCGCTCTCCTTGGCCTCGTACATGGCCGCGTCGGCATTGCGCAGCAGCAGCTCCTCACTGGTGCCGTCGTCAGGGTAGACGGCGATGCCGATGCTGCTGCTGACGAACAGTTCGTTGCCGCCGATTTCGATCGGCGCGCGCAGCGACTCGATCATGCGCCGGGCGATTTGGGTGGCGTCGGCCAGTTCGTCGATCTCGGCGAGCAGGGTCACGAACTCGTCGCCGCCCTGGCGGGCCACCGTGTCGTCTTCGCGCACACAGCCGCGTAGGCGGCTGGCGACCTGCTGCAGCAGGCGGTCGCCGACCTCGTGGCCAAGGCTGTCGTTGATCCGCTTGAACCGGTCCAGGTCGAGGAACAGCACCGCCATGCGGGTGTGGTAGCGGTGGGCGTGGGCCAGGGCCATGGCCAGGCGATCGCTGAACAGGCGCCGGTTGGGCAGGCCGGTGAGGGGGTCGTAGTAGGCCAGGTTGGTGACCCGCTGCTCGTTCTCCTTCAACTCGGTGATGTCGCTGAACAGCGCGGCGAAGTTGGTCAGCTGGCCCTGTTCATTGTGGATCGCGGTGATGGTGAGCAGTTCGGGGTAGGTTTCACCGTTCTTGCGCCGGTTCCAGATCTCGCCCTGCCAGTAACCGTCGGCGGTGATTCTGCCCCACATGTGTTGGTAGAAGGTGTCGTCATGGCGGCCGGAGGCCAGCATCGAAGGCGTGTTGCCGACGGCCTCTTCGGCGCGGTAGCCCGTGAGTCGGCTGAAGGCGGGATTGACCGAGACGATCCGGCCCGCGAGGTCGGTGATCATGATGCCCTGGGGCGAGCTGTCGATGATCTTCTCCGCAAGGTGCAGGCTGCGTCGAGAAAGGCTCAAGGCATTGTCACGGGCCTGCAGCGCACTGCGCAGTTCGTGGATGTAAACGAACTCCATGTCCGAAAGGATGTCACTAAAACTGATCAGGCTGATCAGGCCCCCGTCGGAGTCGGTGACGCCGACGTGGCGTACCCCGCTGTCGACCAGAAGATTGCGCGCATGAAAGAGACTGCTATCCGCGGCAACCGTGAGCAGGGGCCGGCTGGCCACCTGGTCGATGCTGCAGCCGCCCAGCCGCTCGGCGATGCAGCGCACCACGTCGCGCTCGGTGACGATGCCCAGCTCGCCGCCGGGAAATTCCACCGCCATGGCATCGGCGCGCGCCTCGCGCATCTGGCGAATCGCCGCGTGCACCTCCTGGGTGGAGTGTACGAGCGGCGGCGCCGTGGCGATGATGGAGCGCACCTTGCGCAGGCGCAGGTAATGTTCGATGCCCTGGTTGACGACCACGTCGGTCTGGGAGATGACGCCGTAGCGGCGGCCCCCGGCGTCCACCACCAGGTAGTGCCGCAGGTGCTCTTCACGGAAGCGGGAGGCCACCTCCTGTAGAGTGGCGTCGATCGGGACGGTGCGCACCGGACTGCTCATCACCTCGTGCACGGGGCGGTGGACACTGTCGGGATCGGAAAAATCGATTTTGAGGGCGTCGCGTTCGGTCCAGATGCCCAAGGTCTGCTCGCCGTCGGTGACAATGATCGAGCTGCAGCGCGCACGTTGCATCCGCTCCGCGGCCTCGTGCAGCGGCATCTCCGGCGGGCATTCGAGGATTTCCCGGCGAGCCACTTGGGCAATGGGGATGTCGGCCGCGATCAGGCTGTCGATGGTCGGATCACCGGTGAGCGGTGTCTGGGCGGATTCTTTGGGCATCGAGGACCAGGGTGGCGTGCCGGGGCACCACAGAAGACCCCGGCCTATTAACCTAGCTGTCAGTCGTATTCAACACAACCGTGCCGGTGAGGACCGGCCGCTGCGAGGAGAGATCATGCGCTGGACCATTCTTTTGTTGTTGTTGCCGCTTTCCCTGTCCGCCGTCGCCGGCAACCGGGCCCTGGTGAAGTACCGCCAGCACGTGATGGAGGCCTCCCACGACCACATGAAGGCGATCGGGTCCCTGGTGCTGGACGGGGTACCCCTGCGCGGCCAGTTGCCGGGGCACATTCATGCGATCGAGACCTTCGCCAAGGAGCTGCCGGCGCTGTTTCCCCGCGGCAGCGAGGGCGGGGACGCGGAGCGGATGATCTGGTGGCGCTGGCCCGACTTCAAGGCGCGCGCGCACAAGACCGCCCAGGCCGCAGCGGCGCTGGATACCGCCGCCGTTGCCGGAGACGAGGGCCGCATGCACAAGGCCTATTACGCCCTGCTCGACAGTTGCAAGAGCTGTCATCACGACTATCGCCAGGAGCCGTGAGGTTTCGTCCCCTTGCACGACGTCTGCCTCGGGAACCGCGAGTGTGGCTGGGCAATTGACGCAATTGGCTGAATCGGCTATTAAAATCTAGAGTATGGGGGCGTTGCCGACCGCAACTGAAGCTGCGCTCCGGCGCCCACAAGGAGGTGCGGGGGATGGCTCTGCTCTCGGTTCCGCAAGTTGCGACCGCGGTTGCGACCGCCGGCGCCGCCTCGCGTAGCGCGGGGGGGAGTGCGCTTGCGCTTCCGTTTCAGGCCTGGACCTCCGCGAGCGCGGCTCCCGCGAGCCTGGAAACCCTGCAGATCAAGGCGGCCGTGGGGTTGCAGGATCTCGGCAACAGCGCCGATCTCACCCTGGCCGAGCAGGCTGGCGTCGATATTCCCGCGGCACCGGCACCGGTTTCGAGTACCGCCACGGCCAACACCGACAGTGGCCACGCGTCGTCCTCCGCAAAGTCCAAGGAGATCCCGGTCTATGGGGAGGGCTACCGCCGCTCGGTCAAGGAGCTGATCGTCGCGCTGCAGAGCCGTGCCGAGATTCGCGCAAAGGCACGGGCCGAGGCGGAGAAGGCGGCCGCAGCGAGGCTGCAGGCGGCCCGCCAGGCGGCGGTCGAGCGCAGCAGGGCGGCCGCGGCCGCCGCGCCCAAACAGGCCGAAAGCGGGGCGGCAACCGCCCCGGGCAAGGAGGCGTCCAAGACGAACCCCGCGACATCCGGCACCGATGGTTCGCCCACAGCCGTCGGCAGTGCCGGCACGCTGGCGGCGGCCGCCAAGGGGGCCGAGGCCGGCGTGGGCAAGCCGGGCACGGTCCAGGGAGTGCAGGGCGCCGCGACGTTGGTATCGGGGGCTGTGCCCGAAGCGGGCACATCGGCCGTGGCTACGCGGCAGGCCCGGCCTGCCACTGCGGCCGGCGCCTCCGGCGGAAGCCAGGAGGCACTGCAGCAATACCGTGCGGTGGCCGCAACGGAGGCAGCGCCGAGCGGGGGCCTGGTGAATCGTTACGGTTGAGTCGGGCCGGGGGCGGCAGCGCTCTCCACAGTGACTATACTTAATTCAGGCCGGGGGGAATGCGGCGGCCGGGAACGACGACAGGTCCCCTCCCCGTGATCCGGCCGGGCAGATGTCTGTTTTTCCCGCCTCCGGCGGCCGCCCGAGGCAATGAGGCGCAAGAGGCGCGTGGCCGATCACGACCATCGCGGCCCTGCGCAGCCAAAGCCGCGCAACCGGCGAGATGCGGCCGCGGAGGCGGGAGTGGGTGCCGGCGCCAGTGATGGGCCGGCATGTTCCGGGGCTCAGGCCCCAGGTGACCGGCCGGGCGGGTACCCGCCCGGTCGGTGTTCCCGGTGGCTTTCGGGCCGCCGGAAGTCCGCTTCTGGACGATGAACCCCACCGCCATGGAAGCAGGTGGGGGGCAGATTGATGGGTTTCTTCGAGCGCTCAATGCGCTCAGGCGGCGTCGCCGGTACGGAATAGGCGGCGCCGCTTTTCCTTGCGCCGTTCGCCGCCCTTCATGGTCAACTGAAATCCGCCCCGGTGGAGCCGCCGGATTCCGCCGTGCGTTCACTCCGCGTGAAGGCTCTCGCCGCCGACGCTCCCTGTACACCTGGAAAATCACCACGGAGCGGCCACACTATGTCGGGGCCCGCAACGGACTCGACACAAGGGGGGGTGGCATGCAGGCAAACAGCGTCGACGCAGGCAAGGGACCCGGTTGGTACGGGACGGGCTGGCGGATCTTCATGGCCAACCCCGGCATGTGGATCGCACTGACGGTGATATGGGCTGTGATCTCCGTGGTCATCGGTCTTGTGCCCCTCCTGGGGGGGTTGGTCTCCGCCCTGCTGGCACCGGCCTTTGCCGGCGGCATGCTGTTCGCCGCGCGCGAGGCGCATGAGGGACGCCCGGTCGATATCAATCAACTGTTCATCGGCCTGAAGGACGAGGAGAAGCGTGGTCCGATGCTGACCCTGGGGGCGGTCAGTATGGTCTTCGGCCTGCTGATCATGCTGATCATGATGGTCGCCATCGGTGGCAGCATGGGCGCCGCGGCCATGCTCCACGGCGCTGGCAATCAGGAGGCGATGATGGCCGGGATGGGGCTCGGCATGCTGGTGGCCTGGCTGCTGGCCACCCTGGCCGGCCTGCTGGCGTCCATGGCGCTGTTCTATGCCATCCCGCTGGTGATGTTCGCCGCCACGCCGCCGCTCGAGGCGATCAAGAGCAGTGTCGGCGCCTGCCTGAGCAACTGGCTGCCGCTGTTGCTGTTCGGCCTGGTGGGCATGCTGTTGGCGCTGCTCGCCGCCATTCCGCTGTTATTGGGCTACCTGATCCTGGTGCCGGTCACCATCGGCGCAAGTTATGCCAGCTATCACGAAATCTACGCCGGCTGACGGCGGGATGCCCGTTGTGCATGCCTGAGGTGCGGACTATGTTGAAGGTAGTCGGAGGTTTACGGCGGTGATCCTGTTCGCGGCCGCGGGTTCAGTTTGACCAGGGAGGGCGCGGCAGGAGAGGCCGGATGCAGGCGGCAAACATCGAGCAAATCAAGCGCAGCATCTTTCTGCGCACGCTCCTCGCCCTGGTGGTGACCGGCTCGGTGTTGGTGGCGAGTGTGATGCTGCCGCTGAGCCGCGACCTCAAGCAGAAGAACGACGAGCAGGTCCACTTCACACTCGACGCCAAGACCGTCGCGGTGGACCAGTTCGTCTCCAAGATGGTCAACGTGGCCGAGCAGTTCGCGAGCCGCACCCAGATCCGGCGCAAACTGGTGGACTACGACCAGGGGCGGGTGAGCCGCCAGGAGCTGGCGGAGTTTTCCGCGCCCAAGCTGCTCGATGCACTGAAGAGCGCGCCCGATGCCCTCGGGCTGGTCCGGCTCGATGCCCGCGGAGCGGTGGCGGTGAGTGTCGGCGCGGCGCTGCCGGCGGGTTTCGTGGCGAAGGTCGACAAGGGACTGGCGCGGACCACCGTCTACGATCCGGTTGTCGTCCGCGGGCATCCCTCCATCGTTGTCGCTGCCCCCATCCGCGAACGCGACGGCCGGAAGGTCGGCACCGACGTGGTGCTTTTCGGCGGCGCCGGTCTGCGTTCGATCGTTACCGACTACACCGGTCTCGGCCGCAGCGGCGAGGTGATCCTCGCCTATCGGGGCGAGCGCGGCTTCGTCTCCATGTTTCCGCCCCGTGACAGCACGGCGCTGACCAGCCTCAACCGGGTGCTCGGTGACTATCTGGCGGGCGCTTTGCGCAATGGCCAGACCCGCCACCCGGCCTGCCCGGAGTGTGTGATATCGATCCGGCCGATCAGCGCCACCGGCTGGTACCTGATGTTCCGTATGCGGCGCAGCGAGCTCAACGCGATCATCAACGCCACCACCGCGCGCCTGGTCGCGCTGTCCGCCGCGATCCTGTTGTTCGGTCTGCTGGGGATCTACCTGCTCACCTACCCGCTGCTGCGTTCTTTGGCCGACGAACTCAAGGAGCGCACCCGGGCCGAGGCCGAGGTGCGCAGGTTGAACGATGACCTGGAACAGCGGGTGGAGGCGCGTACCCGGGAATTGTCCGAGGCGAAGGAGCAGGCGGAAATCGCCAACCGGGCCAAGAGCGTGTTCCTGGCCAACATGAGCCACGAACTGCGGACTCCGTTGAACGCTATCCTCGGCTTCTCCGACCTGCTGGAGCGGGACCCGCAGATGACCGGTGACCAGCGCGAGAGCCTGCAGATCGTCAAGCACAGCGGCGAACACCTGTTGGGACTGATCAACGATGTGCTGGACATGTCCAAGATCGAGGCCGGGCGGATCGTGCTGGAACCGGAGGCGATCGACCTGCACACGCTGCTGCGGGATGTTGCCGGCATGCTGCGGGTGCGGGCAGAGGAGAAGGGCCTGAGTTTCATGCTGGAGCAGGACCCTAGCCTGCCGAACTACGTGCGGATCGACGCCAAGAAGCTGCGTCAGGTGCTGATCAACGTGGCCGGCAATGCCATCAAGTTTACCGCCGAGGGCGGGGTCGGCTTGCGTGCCCGCGGGCATGCGGAGGGCAACGCGTTGCGTCTCGAGTTCGAGGTCGAGGACAGTGGACGCGGCATCGCCCAGGCCGACCTTGAGCGGATCTTCGATCCCTTCGTGCAGGTGGTGCGTGGTGCCGACAGTGCCGAGGGTACCGGGCTCGGCCTGCCGATCACACGCCGCTTCGTGCAACTGCTGGGCGGTGAGATCCGGGTCGAGAGCCGGCCCGGCGAAGGCTCGCTGTTCCGCCTGGATCTGCAGGCCGAGCGGGCACGGGAGGCGGACGTGGTGCTGCCGGAACAGTTGCCGCGGGTGGAACGCCTGGCCCCGAACCAGCCCGCCTTCCGGATCCTCGTGGTGGACGATGCGGAGGCCAACCGGCTGCTGCTGAAGCGGCTGCTGCAGGACGTGGGCTTCGATGTGCACGAAGCCGCGGACGGCGAGCAGGCCGTGCGCGAGTATGGCGATTTCCACCCGCAGCTCATCTGGATGGACATGCGCATGCCGGTGATGGACGGCTACGAGGCGACCCGACGGATCCGCCAGGCGGAGGGCGGCTCCGAGGTCAAGATCGCCGCCCTGACTGCAAGCGCCTTCACCGACGAGCGGGCGCGGGTGCTGGGGGCGGGCTGCGACGAATTCGTGCGCAAGCCGTTCCGCGACACCGACGTGTTCGAGGTGACCCGCCGCCTTCTGGGGGTGGAGTACGTGTACAGCAACCAGGAAGCTGCGGATGAGTCGCCGGCGGCGGCGCAGGAGCGGCAGCGGCTTCTCGCCGTGACCCTGCGCGAGCTGGCGCAGGCGCCACGCCAACGTCTGCGCCAGGCCCTGGAACTGGGCGACGTGCACGAGGTGGACGCCGCGGTGGAGGCTGTGGCCGCAGGTGACGCCGAGCTCGCCGCCGGCCTGCGCGAATTTGTTTCGGCCTTCCGCTACGCGGAGCTGATGGCATTGCTCGACGGGAGTGTTGCGACATGAACGAAGTCCACGACGAGCGTGGTGACATCCTGGTGGTCGACGACAACCCGGCCAACCTGCGTCTGCTCACCGACATGCTGGGGCAGCACGGCTATGCGGTGCGGGTCGCCACCAGCGGCAAGCAGGCACTGCATTCCGTGGCTACGCGCGCACCGGACCTGGTGCTGCTGGATATCCGCATGCCGGAAATGGACGGCTTCGAGGTCTGCCGGCGCCTCAAGCGGGACCCGGCGGTCGCCCATGTGCCGGTGATCTTCCTCAGCGCCCTCGGCGATACCGGTGACAAGACCCGCGCCTTCGACGTGGGTGGCGTGGACTACGTCACCAAGCCGTATCAGGCCGAGGAGGTGCTGGTGCGGGTCAACACCCACGTGGAACTCAGCCACTCGCGCCAGGCGCTGCAGCGCGCCTACGACGAGATGGAGCTGCGCGCGGAGGAGAAGAGCCGTGAACTGGTGGCCGCCCGCGAGGCGCGCCTGCGGGTGACCGAGCAGCTCAAGAGCTCCATGGAACAGACCATCAACGCCATCGCCGTCGCCCTGGAAAAGCGCGACCCCTACACCGCCGGCCACCAGCGCAACGTGGCCGAGCTCTCCACCATGCTCGCCGCCGAGCTGGGCTTCGATACCCAGGAGATCGAGGGGGTGCGCCTGGGGGCGATGATCCACGACATCGGCAAGATCTACGTGCCGGCGGAGATCCTCAATCGGCCGGGGCCCATCGGCAAGACCGAGTTCGGCCTGATCAAGAGTCACCCCGAGGTCGGCTACGACATTATCAAGGGGGTCGAATTTCCCTGGCCGGTGGCGCAGATGGTGCGCCAGCACCACGAACGCCTCGACGGCAGCGGCTATCCCCTGGGCCTGAAGGGGGAGGAAATCATCCGCGAGGCGCGGATCATCGCGGTCGCCGACGTGATCGAGGCCATGTCCTCCCACCGCCCCTACCGCCCGGCCGTGGGCCTCGAGGTCGCGATCCAGGAGGTCGAGCAGCACAAGGGAGGCCTCTACGACGCGGCGGTGGTCGACGCGGCCGTGACCCTCTACCGGCAGGGGCGCATGGAGTGGCTGAAGACGGCGCGTCCGGCCTGAGCCTGGATCCCGGTCGGGAGATGGAAAATCCTCAGTGGTTCGCCGGAATCCCTGCCCGGAAACGAAAAAGCCCGCTGAAAGCGGGCTTCATCAATATGGTGGCCAGGGACGGACCGATTCGGCCATTGGCGAATCGGGACCGCCGCAGGC
>CAZMMH010000074.1:0-9167 GCA_964567315.1 uncultured Gammaproteobacteria bacterium | reverse complement strand
CCTCGGTGTAACGCATGGCCGCCGGCGAGTCGCCGTCGACCGAACCGAAGTTGCCCTGGCCGTCCACCAGCATGTAGCGCATGGAGAAGGGCTGGGCCATGCGCACGATGGTGTCGTAGACCGCGGTGTCGCCGTGGGGGTGGTACTTACCGATCACGTCGCCCACCACGCGGGCCGACTTTTTGTACGCCTTGTTCCAGTCGTTGCCCAGTTCGCTCATGGCGTAGAGCACCCGCCGGTGCACCGGCTTCAGCCCGTCACGGGCATCCGGCAGGGCCCGCCCGATAATTACGCTCATGGCGTAATCGAGGTAGGACTGGCGCATCTCGTCTTCGAGATTGACGGGCAGGACTTCGCGGGCGAATTCAGCCATGATCGTTCAGGTCATTCCGCTCATTATTGTTGCGGGCCGCCCGGGACCTCTGGATGGGTCCGCACTAGGACGGTGCGTAATCGCGAGATACTACCATAAGGCACACCCCTACCGCACCCGAACGAACGGCGCGTCTGGCGCGTTTAAGGACGATATAAGGCCGACGACGAGGAAAAATCGGTCAAAAACAGGCGGCGGAGAGCGAGAAACGGCCGTTTGCCTGGGCGGCCGGGGCACACGGAGCGCCGCCGCCTCCCTGCTTGCCCCCTCAGTTGGCCATCATCGCGGCCATCTTGGCCCGGTCCGGCGCCAGCACCACGCCCTTCTCCGTGACGATGGCGTCCACCAGTTCGGCCGGGGTCACGTCGAAGGCGGGATTCCAGGCCCCCGCCCCCTCGGCGGCCACCCGCTGCCCGGCCAGGCTGAGCACCTCGTCCGGCGAACGCTCTTCGATGGGGATCTCGCCACCGCTGGCAACGGCCATGTCGACCGTCGAGGTGGGGGCCACCACCATGAACTTCACACCGTGGTGGCGGGCGGCCACGGCCAGGCCGTAGGTACCGATCTTGTTGGCGACGTCACCATTGGCGGCGATCCGGTCCGAGCCGACAATCACCCAACCCACCTTGCCGAGCCGCATAAGATGGGCAGCCGCACCATCCGCCAACAGGGTGACCGGAATACCGTCCTTGACCAGTTCCCAGGCCGTCAGCCGCGCCCCCTGCAGCCAGGGCCGGGTCTCGTCGGCAAAGACCTCGCCGGCGCGCCCCTGCGCGTAGGCGCTGCGGATTACGCCGAGCGCCGTGCCATAACCGGCGGTGGCCAGGGAACCGGTGTTGCAGTGGGTCAGAATGCCCACGCCACGCCCCTCGATCAGGGCCGCACCGAGATCACCCATGTGGTGGTTGGCGGCGATGTCCTCCGCCTGAATGCGCTGCGCCTCCGCCAGCAGTGCCGGCTCGGGATTCCCCTCGCCGTCGAGTTGTCGGCGCATCCGCGCGACCGCCCAACCCAGGTTCACCGCGGTGGGACGCGCCGCGGCAAGCCGCGCCAGATCCTCGTCCAGGGCCGTGCGCCAATCACTCCCCGCGGCAAAACGCGCCCGTGCCGCAAGCACCACACCATAGGCCGCGGTCACGCCGATGGCCGGAGCGCCGCGCACCACCATATCGCGAATCGCCGTCGCCACCGCGTCCACCTGATCGAACTCGAGCCAGACCTCATCCCCGGGCAGCCGCCGCTGATCGAGCAACCTCAGCCGTCCCGCCTCCCAGGAGACTGCGCGAATGGTGTCGTGTGCCTTGCTCGCTGCCATGGACCTTCCCTTCTTCGGAATTTAGGCGGAATCAAAACGGCTGCCGATTATGTCACACGCCTCGCCGCCACCGCCGCCGGCCGGTCCGATTTTCTGCTGCGGAATCCACGGCTCACCGGTCATCAAGTTGTAACTGTAATAAATGACAGTACCTGGATCGACACAAAAACCTCCGGTAATCGAACAACTGCCGTCTATACTGAGATGGCGCCTTCCACCCGCACGGCGGGTATTGGCATGACGATCATAATGAATCTACACTGTTCGAACCGGGCTCTTCGCTAGGACTTTTCGATCTGGAGGAAAAAATGAAAATGAACAAGAAGCTTGTCGCTGCCCTGATTGCCGTTGCGGCTCCTCTCCTTACCACAAACGCCTTTGCTGCCAAGTATCCCGCGGACGGCACCGGCCACGCAGTTCGCGATGGTTACGGCAACTGCGTCATGATCAATGATCTGCACGCCAACCTGAGCCACTGCGGCGGCACCATGCCGACCACCAAAATGATCAACCTCAGCTCGAAGACCCTCTTCGATTTCAACAAGGCCGAGCTGAAGCCGGCGGGTAAGAGTGCCATCACCCTGCTGCTGCACAACGCGGGCATCGACAACATCAAGCACATCAACGTCACCGGCTACACCGACGACGTGGGCAGCGACGCCTACAATATGGCCCTCTCCAAGCGCCGCGCCATGTCGGTCAAGGACTACATGGTCTCCAAGGGCGTTCCCGCCTCGAAGATCCAGGCCTACGGCCTTGGCGAATCCAACCCGGTCGCCAACAACACCAGCGAGGCCGGCCGCGCCAAGAACCGTCGCGTCGAGATCGAGATCAACTGCAGCCGTTGCGAAATGTAAGCTAAGGGTCCAACGGACCCCGGAAAAAACCCGCACCCAGGTGCGGGTTTTTTTTGTGCCGTGACCGGGCCGCGGCACACCCCGCCGCCACCGCCGGTATACTGGCCCTACCGCGCCAGTCGCCGAGGAACCCCATGCAACAGGTCGACACGTTCATTCACGCCCGCTGGATCATTCCGGTTGAGCCGGAGGGCATGATCCTCGATCATCACAGTATTGCCGTTCGGGATGGCCGCATCGTCGAGCTCCTGCCGACCTCGCAGGCGCATGACCGCTACACCGCGACCACCGAGGTCAACCTCGCCACCCACGCGCTGATCCCCGGCCTGATCAACGCCCACACCCACACCCCCATGAGCCTGATGCGCGGCCTGGCCGACGACCTGCCGCTGATGACCTGGCTGAATGAGCACATCTGGCCGGCCGAGGCGCGCTGGGTCGATGCCGCCTTCGTCCGCGACGGCAGCCGGCTGGCGATAGCCGAAATGCTGCGCGGCGGCACCACCTGCTTCAACGACATGTACTTCTTCCCCGAGGAGACGGCGCGCGCCGCCGACCATGCCGGGATACGCGCGGTGGTGGGCATGATCGTCATCGACTTCCCCACCGCGTGGGCCCGCAACGCCGACGAATACCTGCACAAGGGGCTGGAACTGCACGACCTCATGCGTGACCACCCCCTGGTCCGTACCGCCTTCGCGCCGCACGCCCCGTACACGGTCTCCGACGCCCCCCTGGCCAAGCTGCGGATGTACGCCGACGAGCTGGACCTGCCGATTCACATGCACCTGCACGAAACGGCGGACGAGGTCCAGCAGTCGCTGGAGGCATGCGGCAAACGGCCGCTGGCCCGGCTGACCGAGCTCGGCCTGCTCTCGCCGCGTCTGACCGCGGTGCACATGACCCAACTGGACGAAGCGGAGATCGCCGCGGTCGCCGCCGCCGGCAGCCACGTGGTGCACTGCCCCGAATCCAACATGAAGCTGGCCAGCGGCTTCTGCCCGGCGGCACGCCTGGATGCGGCCGGCATCAACGTCGCCCTGGGCACCGACGGCGCCGCCAGCAACAACGACCTGGACATGTTCGGCGAAATGCGCAGCGCCGCCCTGCTGGGCAAGGCGGTGGCCGCTGACGCCAGCGCCCTACCCGCGCAGCGGGCCTTGAGCATGGCCACCCTGAACGGTGCCCGGGCCCTCGGCATCGACGCCATCACCGGCTCGCTGCTGCCGGGCAAGGCTGCCGACGTGGTGGCGGTGGACCTGGGGCCGCTGGAAACCCAGCCGATGTTCCACCCGATTTCCCACCTGGTCTACGCCTGCGGTCGCCACCAGGTCAGCGACGTCTGGATCGCCGGCCGCCGCCTGCTCAAGGAACGCATGCTCACCTCCCTGGACGAGGAGGAGATCCTGGCCCGTGCCGCCGAGTGGCAGCAGCGTATCGCCGCCAGCGACGCCCACCCCAACGAAGGAGAGGCATCATGAACCGTGCCGCCCATGACACCCCGCGTCACAACGTCGATCACGGCGAAGTGGCCAAGTTCGAGGCCCTCGCCTCCCGCTGGTGGGACCCGGACAGCGAATTCAAACCGCTGCACGAGATCAATCCGTTGCGCCTCGACTACATCGACGGCCACGCGGCAATCGCCGGCAAGCGGGTGCTCGACGTCGGCTGCGGCGGCGGCATCCTGGCGGAGAGCATGGCGGGCCGCGGCGCCCTCGTCACCGGCATCGACATGGGCGAGGCCCCGCTGCAGGTGGCACGCCTGCACAAGCTGGAATCGGGCGTCGAGGTGGACTACCAGCAGGCCACCGCGGAAGAGTTCGCCGCGCTCCATTCCGGCGAGTTCGACGTGGTCACCTGCATGGAGATGCTGGAGCACGTGCCGGACCCCGCTTCGGTGATCGAGGCCTGTGCGCGCCTGGTGCGCCCGGGCGGGCAGGTCTTCCTCTCCACCATCAACCGCAACCCGAAGTCCTACCTGTTCGCCATCGTCGGCGCCGAGTACCTTCTCGACCTGCTGCCCAAGGGCACCCACGACTTCGCCAAATTCATCCGCCCCGCCGAGCTGGGCCGCTGGATTCGCGAGGCGGAGCTGGAGCTGGAGGAGTTCAAGGGCCTCAGCTACAACCCGCTGACCCGCCGCTACCGCCTGGGCGACGACATCGACGTCAATTACATGGCCCGTTGCCAACGCCCCTGAGGCCCCATGGTTTCCATCGAAACGGTTCTGTTCGACCTCGACGGCACCCTGCTCGACACCGCGCCCGATCTCGCCTATGCGCTCAACCGGGTGCTGGAGGAGCAGGGGCGGGCTGCACTGGCGTTTGCCGCCATCCGCCCGGTGGTCTCCCACGGCGCCATGGCGCTGATCCGCCTGGGCTTCGGCCTCGAGCCGGAGGAACCCGAGTTCGAACCGCTGCGCCAGCGCCTGCTGGCGATCTACCGGGACAACCTGGCGCGCGAAACCCGCCCCTTCCCGGGCATGCAGGAGCTGCTGGAGCAACTGGAGACCCAGGGTCTGCGCTGGGGCGTGGTGACCAACAAGCCGGCCTGGCTGACCGATCCGCTGCTCGCCGCCCTCGGTCTGTTCGAGCGGGCCGCCTGCGTGGTCAGCGGCGACACCCTGCCGGAGCGCAAGCCCCACCCCGCGCCCATGCTGCACGCCTGCCGTCTGGCCGGCAGTGCGCCGGAGGCCTGTCTCTATATCGGCGACGCCGAGCGCGACGTGGCGGCCGGCCGGGCCGCCGGCATGGGCACGCTGGTCGCCCGATTCGGCTACATTGATAAGGTGGACAAGCCCGAGCTTTGGGGTGCCGACGGTCTCATCGACGCGCCCGCCGAGGTACTGAACTGGCTCGTCCGATAGGGGGATCCCAGCGTGAACGCAGCCACCGACTTGCCCCGCCAACCGGCCACCGATGGCCCCACCAGCCTCTATCAGGCGGATGCGCACGCCGTCTTCTGGCTGGGCGTCGAGGAGCAGACCGCCTTCCGCTGCAACACCTACCTGATCCTCGACGGCGACCAGGCCTATCTGCTCGATCCCGGCAGCCGGGCCTATTTTCCGCAGGTGCGCGAGCGGGTGGCGAGCCTGCTGCCGCCGGAAAAGCTCACCGCCCTGCTGATCGGCCACCAGGATCCGGACGTCGGCGCCTCCATGGTCGACTGGCTGGACCTCAACCCGGAAATCGAGGTTGTCAGCAGCCCGCGGACCCGGGTCCTGCTGCCCCACTACGGGCGCGCCGAGTTCCGTTTCCACGACATCGAGGCACAGCCCGAGCTCGCGTTGCCGTCCGGCGCCAGACTGCAGTTCATTACCGCCCCGTTTCTCCATTCGCCGATGGCCTTCACCACCTACGACAGTGCCAGCGGTTTTCTTTTCACCGGCGACATCTTCGCCGCGGTGCAGAGCGACTGGCACCTGGTGGTGGAGGATTTCGCCAGCCACCGGGCGCACATGGACCTGTTCCACATCGACTACATGGCCTCCAATGCCGCCGCCCGCGGCTTCGTCCGCAAGCTCGACGGACTGACCATCAACGCCCTGCTGCCCCAGCACGGCTCCATCATCCCGGCCGCTCTCGTCCCCGACGCCCTCGACTACCTGCGGGAACTGCGCTGCGGCCTGGACGTTCTCTACCCCGACCTCGACTGACCTGCGGTGACCAAGCGCGATGATGCTCTGACACAACGGATTGCCGAACTCGAAAAGGAGAACCGCCTGCTGCGCGAGGAGCAGGCCCAGTTGGAACGCATCCGCCGGATGTGGCAGGACTCCATCGAACAACTGAAACGCGCACGCAAGGAGTCCCTGCGCCTGCAGAACGAACTCGAGGACGCCAACGCCGCGCTCTCCGAGCGGATCGAGGAACTGCGCGCCGCCAACAACTATATTCAGCAGCTGGCCTACAGCGACAAGCTGGTAATCGACAACATGCAGGAGGCGGTGGTCACCACCGACGCCGACGGCATCATCGTCGCCGTCAACCCGGCCTTCTGCCGCACCACCGGCTACAGCCGTGAAGAGGCGATCGGGCAGAACCCGCGCCTGCTCAAATCGGGACGCCACCCACCCGAGTTCTACGTTGCCATGTGGCAGGCGATCGGCGAACAGGGGCACTGGCACGGCGAGATCTGGAACCGACGCAAGAACGGCGAGATTTACCCCGAACTGCTCAGCATCACCGCGATCCGTGACTGGTCGGGGCGCATCGTCAACTACAGCGCCGTGTTCACCGACATCGGTCTGCAGAAGCGCATGGAGAGCGAAATCGCCGCGCGTGAGGAACAGATCCGCCTGCTGCTCGACTCCACCGGCGACGGCCTGTTCGGGCTCGACCTCGAGGGCCGCTGCACCTTCTGCAACCCGGCCGCCGCCCAACTGCTGGGCTACGCCGGGCCGGCCATGCTGCGGGGCCGCAACATCTGCGCCCTGGTCCGGCCCAAGCGTAGCGAGGACGCCGCCGGGAGCGCCGAGGAGTGCCGGATCATGGTAGGGGTGCGCCGCGGCGAAGGGGTCCACGTCGAGCACGATAGCTTCCATCGCGCCGACGGCACCCAGTTTCCGGTGGCCTACCGCTCCCACCCCATCTACCACGACGGACGCGTCACCGGGGCGGTGGTCAGTTTCAACGACATCAGCGAACGTCTGGCGGCCCGCGAGCGCCTGAGCCTGCTCTCGACCGCGCTGGAAAACAGCCCGGTGGCGGTGGTCATCACCGACTCCAGCGGGCAGATCGAATACGTCAACCCCCGCTTCGCCGCGCTCACCGGCTACGGCGCCGACGAACTCCTCGGCCACAAGCCGAGCATCATCAGCTCCGGCGATACCTCGGAGGAGATCTACGCCGATCTCTGGCACGCCATCTCCCGCGGCGACAACTGGTACGGCGAAATGCTCAACCAACGCAAGAACGGCGAGCTTTTCTGGGTAAGGATCTCGGTCTCGCCGGTACGTGACAGCGAGGGAAACGTCAGCCACATGGTGGCGTTGGAGGAGGACATCACCGAACGCAAGAAGAGCGAGGAACAGCTCTGGTGGCGCGCCAACTTCGACCCGCTGACCCACCTGCCCAACCGGCGTCTGTTCAACGACCGCCTGGCCCAGCTGATCGCCCACAACCGGCGCAGCGGTGGCCGCCTGGCGTTGCTGTTCGTCGACCTGGACGACTTCAAGCCGGTCAACGACCGCTACGGCCATGGGGTCGGCGATACGGTCCTGGTAAGCGTGGCCGGGCGCCTGCGCCATGGAATTCGTGAAAGCGATACCGTGGCCCGTCTCGCCGGCGACGAATTCACCGTGATCCTGCAGCAGGCCGGCGACGACGCCGACCTGCAGTCGATTGCCGAGAAGCTGATAGCCGACATCTCCGCCCCCTACCCGGTCGAAGGCATCCCCCCGGTGGGCATCTCCTGCTCCATCGGTATCGCCACCTTCCCCGAGGACGGCAGCAACGCGGAACAGCTGCTCAAGGCCGCCGATGGCGCGATGTATCGGGCCAAGCAGGCCGGCCGCCACACCTGGCGGCGCGCCTGAAGCCGCCCGGCCGCCCGCAACTCCCGTCCCCACGACGGACGCGGATTCCCTGAAGCGTCAAACGGGCGGTGGTATCATCCGGGCCAACGCAGCCATGCCGGCGCATCGGCCTCAGGACGCTCCACTCCATGCAAGGCATCGACCCCATCGTACTCGCCCTCGCCGCCCTCCTGATCGCGCTGCTGCCGGCCCTGGTGGTGCAGATGGCGGCACAGCGTCGACTGAACGCCCTGCGCGAGGAGAACGTGCGCCTGAACACGGAACTGGAGGCCGAACGCCGCGCCGCCGAGGAGAAGCTCGCCGCCGTGAACCGGGCCCGCGAAGAGCTTGCAGGCACCTTCGCCACCCTGGCCGGCTCGGCCCTGCGCCAGAACAGCGCCGAATTCCTCAAACTGGCCCAGGAGAACCTGGGCGGCTTCCACAGCCGCGCCCAGGGCGAGCTCGCCTTGCGGGAAAAGGCGGTGGAAGCGCTGGTCAAGCCGATTCGCGACACCCTGGCCAAGAGCGAGGAGCAGCTGCGGCGGATGGAGAAGGAGCGCGAGAACGCCTTCGGCGCCCTCACCCGCCACCTCGAAACCATGACCGAGTCCCAGCGCGTGCTGCACCAGGAGACGCGCAACCTGGTGCAGGCCCTGCGCCGCCCGGAGGTACGCGGCCAGTGGGGCGAGATGACCCTCAAGCGCCTGGCCGAGCTCTCCGGCATGGCCGAACGCTGCGACTTCTACGAGCAGGAGCAGGTGGGCGACGCGGAGCGCCGCCTGCGTCCGGACATGGTCGTGCGCCTGCCCGGTGAGCGCGAAATCGTGGTCGACGCCAAAACCCCGCTCGATGCCTATCTCTCGGCGGTGGAGGCCACCGACGACGAGACCCGCAACCGCGAACTGGCGCGCCACGCGCGCAACGTGCGCGAGCGGGTGCGCGAGCTGGCGGCCAAGTCCTACTGGAAACAGTTCGCCAACGCCCCCGACTTCGTGGTCCTGTTCATCCCCGGTGACCAGTTCCTCGGCGCCGCCCTCGACGTCGACCACAGTCTGATCGAGGACGCCCTGGCGGAGCGGGTCATCCTCGCCACCCCCACCAGCCTGG